>DATKTE010000242.1:0-8092 GCA_035531295.1 Alphaproteobacteria bacterium | reverse complement strand
AGGGCCCATAACTAAAAAGGCAGAGCTTTATAGCTCTGACCCTCTTACATAGTTTTGCTGTGTTATTTTATTCTCAGCACACGACACACTTTACCGTGCCCTGGATTGGAAAGGGAAATGCGACGCCAGTTATAGCCATGTCGAGTCCCCCCGACATCGGCACGGGTGAGTTCAACAATAATGACTTCATCAGGATTTAGAGAATTACGATCAACGACCATCATGACATGTCCTTCAACGGCACCTGTCGGGTGGCGAGTTACGATAACATCTCCCGCTTTTATGTTTTGGGCAGGATTTAAGACGGGTTCAAACAATTGTGACAAGGCATTCAATCTGTTTGTCCCTGATTCATTTCGTAGATGCTTAGCCTCATTCATCTTCAAAGGGCGGCTATTTCCATGAATATCAAAAAACCTACCCATAGTGCCTTGCCTTTGATTCATAAGATGATCATAAGCAGCTGCTATATGCCATGACATAAACCGATTATTTTGAATCCAACGATTTTCTGGATGGAGTTTTCGAACAATATTTGCAATAAACCCAGAACAGTCTGCAAATACCATTTGAAAATTGTGGGAATTTCTTCCGCCTTCAATCTGAAGTGGTAAATCCTCAAAAGAGCCGTTTATACTTAAGGCTGTGTCTGCATTTTTTACATAAGCATTCGCTGGGGAAAAAAAGCAATCTCCGTAAATCAAATGGGTCCGGTTCAATAAAGTTTGAATTTGTTGATTCCCAGGGATTTTGCCAGGATAAAAGCTACTGAGTTGAGCTATAATGGCTCCAAAATTCTCACCCGTATGCTGACTCTTTGCCATCGCTACATAAAACAATGCGGTTTTAAGGTCTAAAAGACGGCCGCCTGTTGCACCTTTCAATTCTTCAGGGATTTCGCCTCTTAAAAGAGAGGGGTGTCCCTGAAGAAGTAGTTTTGCGTGGTTCATCCCCTGAAAATTAATAAATTCCTTCAATTGATCACGAAAGGGAGTAGAAGAGTTTCCCCTTTTTGCAATTCTTTGAACTTCTTTAAGAACTCTCAGGTCCTCTTCCATCAATCTAATGACATTAGCCTCTGGAATGCTATTTTGATAAGTTTGTATATAAGTAGCTAAAATTTTCCTATCTTGCGCTTGGGCAATATCTGCTCCTTCAATAATTTTGAAGGCTTCATCAAGCATAGGCTTGCTGCGATGTGCAGCCATGAGACGCGAAATTTCTCCATCACTAACTGCATTAACTTCTTGACGTATAGGCCGCGCGCCATGGCCAACTTGAATAGGATTAATACCTGAAAAAACAGAAGCTTGATCTTCAAGTATAGAAGGAGAATGGTTTATAGGGGGTGTTTGATCGGTCTGGATTTCATCTGGTCGAGGGACTGCATGAAGAATAAACTTTAACATTTCTTGTCCATCGACAAGTATTTTATACTTACACTTCTTTGTAAAAGCGCTATAGACTTCAGGTGATGAAGTAGGCAGAATTTGCACTCTATGGCCTCTGTCTAAATGTCGTTTAAGAAACTCAACATTACTATAAAGGTCTTGATTTTGACCCTCTGGAAGGTCCTGTCCTTTAGATTTGAAAAATTGGCCTTTATACTTCCCACCATTTTCCCTAGTAAGAATAGAGTTTATAATTTTCTTATGAGTTGCAGCGCGACTTGTGTCTGGACCTTTGGAGTCCAAGACAGGCCAGTCAACGCCATAAGCATGTTGACTCAATAAAAAAGATAGAGGAATTAGGAAATTTTTTAAAAGTTTCATTTATACCACTATAAAAATTGTTAATAAAGTAATCTCTATATATTAGTATTTCTTCCGATGTCAATAGAAAATGATGCGTATTTCTGTTCTCGTTATATTGATTCAGATCCAAAGAAGCGCCCTTCCGAGGGCTTACATCAACAACTGTCGCAGATCGAATTTAGAGGAGAGGGAGTTATTCCCATTTATTTTTTGAATTAAAATAAAAAACAACTCGCTTTGGGTTACGGCGAGCCCAATCGACAACTTTAATTTCTTCTAAAAAATGACCGTTTGTGTAATGGGAAATAACTTTACGCCAAAAGCCCAAAGCTCTTTCATTCTCTTGAATGACCGTTGCTTCCCAAACACCTGGGAACTTTTTAAAGATCTGAACAGCGACTTGTTCCGCGATACCTTTACCTTGATATTTCCCGATGATAAAAAATTCTCCGATATTCCAATCAACTTCTGGCTTCGTGCCAACTTTATTAAGAAAAACAAAGCCTGCTATCTCATCATCAACTTTGACAAGGAATGCTTTACGCGTCTGATCGACAAAGTAACGGGTTAAATCATCCGGGACAAATGATAAACTTGTGGGGCATTCCCAGCCTTCGTTAAAGCCACAATAGCGACCCATGTCATAGACATAAAACCTCCACATATTTTCGATGAGGGGATAATCTACAAGAGTTGCTCTAATAAGTTCTGGCTTGGACTTCGACATCTTAAATTTCATCCTCACTTAAATCAGAAATTTCCAACCGGTGTTTGGGTCTTCGGAGGTTTAAATAAAGGAGTGCAATGAGATAAGTTCAGGGCTCCATCATTCATTTTTCCCTTAACATTTGTATTCCCTTGGGCTAGTTTTTGCAAAACAGTAATTGTCCCATGTATTCCTTAAGGAAGTTTGAGTATGACCCGCAAGATTGAAGTTGTCCCCTATGATTCAAATTGGCCAAGATTATTCGAAGTGGAATCGACAAAAATTAAGCAGGCTCTGAGAGAAAGCTGCATTGATGTTCATCATGTGGGCTCCACGGCCGTTCCAGGGCTTTGTGCAAAACCTAAGATTGATATCATTGCGGTTGTGAGAGAGGGGGGCATTTTAGCCAACGATCTTGAAACAATCGGATACACCAACAAAGGTGAGTTTAATATTCCTTTTCGTTTTGCTTATACAAAAAGAGGCGATCTTCCAGAAGTAAATCTTCATGTTTTTGAGCAAGGAAACCCTGAAATTGAACTCAACCTTTTATTCCGCGATTATTTACGCAACCACTTAGAAGCTCGGGAAGAGTATGCTGCGTTAAAATTAGAGCTGGTGAAACAGGATGCTTTGCATGAAAAAAAGAACGCTATGTTTAGTGGGTATAACTTGGGAAAAGATGACTTCATCAAGAAAATTTTAAAGCAAACCGGTTTTAACGGCCTCTGCATGCGACTTTGCACCCATTATGATGAATGGGAAGCAGCCCGCAATTTCAGGCAAAAATATTTTTTTGATAAAGTGCCGGTTGAGGATCCCTATACCTGGACCTTTGATCATAAAGACCATCTCCATTTGGTTCTTTATCAAGGGACAAATATTGTTGGCTATGCTCACATTCAGCTTTGGTCCGATCAACGAGCTGCCTTGAGAATTATAGTGATCGATGAACAATTAAGAGGGCAAGGCTTGGGGAATCATTTTTTACAATTATGCGAACGGTGGATTAAAGAGAAAGGTTTTAAGGCATTACAGACCCAAGCATCTCCTGATGCCTATCCATTCTATTGTAAATACGGCTACAAAGAGATGCCTTTCAATGATCCAGATGGATATGAAGGTGATCCTCGAGACATTGAGTTGGGAAAGATATTATAAGGATCCGGGTGGGCTAGCGCTTACTTTCTCTTCACCAACCCATGACGTTTTTTGCCAGCAGAAAGCTTAAAGATCGGCTGACTCTCAAATGAAGCAGCTGTCAGCGTCAAAAGTTCATCTTTGATAGGTTCATCATCTAAGCGCGCGCCGCCGCCTTCAATTAAACGACGGGCTTCTCCCTTTGAGCTAGTCAGCCCAAGGCGACAAAAGAGATCCATGATGGAAGCCCCGTTTTTAAGTTCGTCTCCCGAAAGAATAATTGTGGGAAGAGCAGCTTCATCCAGACTGGCACCAGGTGTTTCGAAAAGTTTTTGAGCTGTCGCGCGAGCCTCTTGAACAGCTTCGTCTCCATGGATAAAGGCTGTCGCTTGATCTGCCAAAATCTTTTTGGCCTCATTAATTTCAGCACCTTCCAATTTCTCTAATTGTTTTATTTCTTCGAGAGGAAGAGTTGTGAAAAGTCTCAAAAATCGGCCAACATCCTGGTCTTCCGTGTTGCGCCAAAATTGCCAATAGTCATAAGAAGGCAGGCGATCAGAATTTAGCCAGACGGCTCCTTGGGCCGTTTTCCCCATTTTTGCCCCACTTGAAGTGGTGATGAGCGGCGTCGTTAGGCCATAAACCGTTTTGTGAGTAACTTTGCGCACAAGCTCAACACCATTAATAATGTTGCCCCACTGGTCAGATCCACCAATTTCAAGAATGCAGTTATAAGTTTTATAAAATTCTAGGAAATCATAGGCTTGAAGAATCATGTAGTTAAATTCAAGAAACGTCATGGGGTGTTCGCGTTCCAAACGCTGGCGCACGCTTTCAAAGCTTAGCATCCTGTTGATGGTAAAATGGGTCCCATAATCCCTTAGGAAAGCTGGATAATTTAAGGTATCAATCCAGTCAGCATTATTGAGCAAGATGGCGTCACTTGGGCCGTTCCCAAAGGTAAGGGCCCGCTTAAAAACACCAGCGAGGCATTGGATGTTCTTTCGAATTTCCTCATCTGTCAAAAGCTTGCGGGATTCATCTTTTCCTGTAGGATCGCCAATTTTAGTCGTTCCTCCCCCCATCAACACAAGAGGACGGTTGCCCGTTTGTTGCAACCAATAGAGAACCATAATTTGAACAAGACTCCCAACATGAAAGCTGCTTGCCGTTGCATCAAAGCCAATATAGGCCGTTATTGGACCCGTCGTCATTTGGGCATCAAGCGCTTCCAGATCTGTCGCTTGATAGACGAATCCACGCTCATTGATAATTTTTAAGAATTCAGATTTTAGAAGCATTTCTTAAGGCATCACTTTCTTTAAAAGGCTTTCCGGTTACCATTGTGTAGACAGCTTCAGCAATATTTTGTGCTTGATCCCCAATGCGTTCAATATTTTTAGCTGCAAACAAAAGTTGTGTACAGGGGCCAACATTTTTGGGATCTGCAATCATCTCGTCAAAAATCTTGCTGAGATAATCATTATAAAACTCATCGACCTTATGATCCATATGCCACACTTCAAGGGCTAAATCGACATCATAAGTTTCAAAAGCGGTGAGAGCACCCTCTATCATTTGTTTTGGAATTTTAACAAGATTGGATAAACCTTCAACTTGCGGAAAAGGAGGCATTTCATCAAGGATCAGGGTTCGCTTTGCAATATTAACAGCATAATCTGCAATCCGCTCAACTTGGTTTGAAATTTTTAAAGCAGCAATAACCATCCGCAAATCGGATGCAAGAGGTTGGCGCAGCGCGAGGATACGAACGGCAAGTTCATCGATCTTTGTTTCCAACAAATTGATTTCATGATCATGGTCAATGACTTCTTGCGCAAGAATGTCGTTGCGCTCTAAAATTGAGAGAGTTGCTTTTCGAATTTGCTCAATTGTCAACTCACCCATATGGCGAATAAGAGCACTAAGTCCCTTGAGATCTTCATCATAAGCTTTAACAGTATGTTGAATCATCCGTACCGTCCTGTAATATATCCTTGGGTGCGTTCATCTTGTGGCATGGTAAAGAGTCGCCCTGTCTCTCCTGCTTCGACAAGATAACCGCTATGAAAAAATGCCGTTTGTTGTGATACGCGGGCCGCTTGTTGAAGATTATGCGTTACAATAACAATCGTAAACTTTTCGCGCAATTCATCAATGAGTTCTTCGATTTTTGCAGTAGCAATGGGGTCAAGAGCTGAGGTTGGCTCATCCATTAAAATAACTTCTGGGTTAACAGCAATTGCGCGGGCGATACAAAGGCGTTGTTGTTGTCCCCCCGAAAGTCGGGTTGCTGGTTGATGAAGGCGGTCCTTAACTTCCGTCCAAAGCCCAGCCCATTCAAGGTTTTTTTCCACAATTTTATCGAGTTCCGTTTTATCTTTAAAAAGATTATGGATACGGGGACCATAGGCCACATTTTCATAAATCGAGCGAGGGAAGGGGTTTGGTTTTTGAAAAACCATTCCAACATGAGTCCTCAATTCAACAACGTCGACAGAAGAGGCATAAATATCCTTATTGTCGAGCAAGACGTTTCCTTGAATATGCGTATTCGGAATGATGTCATTCAAACGGTTTAGGCATCTTAATAAAGAACTTTTGCCGCACCCCGAAGGTCCCATCAGGGCTGTCGTTTGAAATTCAGGAAATCCCAGACTGACATTAAAAAGCGCTTGTTTATCGCCATAAAAAAGATTCAAATTTTTGACGTCAATCTTAAGGGGCATCTTATGACTCAAATTTCTTACGGATGAGAATAGCGACTCCATTTAAAAGCGCTAATACAAAAAGCAAAACAAGAATAGCACCCGATGTGTTTTCTACAAAGCCCATTTCTGGACTTCGTGACCAGTTAAATATTTGGACAGGAAGGACTGTTGCTGGATCTAGAAAACCTGAGGGAGGTGTTGCTATAAAAGCCACCATTCCAATCATCAAAAGCGGGGCGGTTTCACCAAGAGCCCGAGCCAGGGCTAAAATAACACCAGTTATAATCCCTGGCATGGCCATGGGGACCACGTGGTGAAAAAGAACTTGAAGAGGGGTTGCCCCTAGACCCAAAGCGGCTTCCTTTAAAGTAGGTGGGACTGTTGAAAGGGAAGCACGGGTTGCAACGACGATGACAGGAAGGCTCATAAGCCCAAGGGTTAGACCCCCAACAAGAGCAGAAGGCCTAGGCAGGCCCATAATATGAATAAAGAAAACAAGGCCTAAAAGACCAAATAAAATAGAAGGGACGGCTGCTAGATTATTAATATTGGCTTCAATCCAATGAGTGAGACGATTTTTTGGAGCGAACTCTTCCAAATAAAGAGCTGTGCCTATGCCTATGGGAAAAGCTGTTAAAAAGGTAATAAAAAGCGTAAGAAGAGATCCAAGGAGGCCGCCCCAAATCCCTGCAAGTTCGGGCTCACGTGAATCGGAGTGAGCGAAAAAGCCCGTATTAAAAACGATGCGGATCTGTCCTTTCTTCTTTAAGGAATCAATGATTTTGATTTGATCAGGCATCAGTTTTCCAGCAAGCTCATGTTTATAATACATATCTACATCATCCGATGCAGTGATCCATTTTCTGTTAGCATTAAGGAAATAACGGGCATGTGGGTTTAAAAGATCCAGTTGCTCAGATTCTGTTGCAATTTCAGTTCTAAAGAAAGCGGGATAACCTGTATAAAGTATTTTCCCCATAATTCCCCCCAAAAAAAGCAGGGCAAGACAAAGGCAGAGAAGCCCCATTCTTTGAAACCATTTTTCCTTTCTGCGCCTGTTTTTTAAGGAAGATGTCATGAGAGTTTCTTAAAAATAAAGAGGACGATATTAATGGTGATTGCAGCAATAAGCACAACGCCTGCAATAATTAGAAAACCTAGGGCAAATAAAATAGCAACTGCAATAATGAGGGCTAGCGCTAACCCCTGTTTCCAGGTGAACCGACGAGATCTTGTTTCCCACTGCCAGCTCTCAACCTTTAGATGGATTTTTTCATCATTCTTGACTTTGGGGGGGGATTTTTTAGCCATAAATTCTCTTATATCTTTTAACACTATATAAGGCGAGTATATTCAAGAAAAATGTCAGAATAAACAGGACAAATCCTAATCCAAACGCTGCTAACGTTTTTGCATTATCAAATTCTTGGTCTCCCGTTAAAAGGCTTACGATTTGAACCGTAACCGTTGTAACCGCTTCAAAGGGATTAAAGGTCAAATTTGCAGCCAGCCCTGCAGCCATGACCACAATCATCGTCTCTCCAATGGCCCGAGAGAGGGAAAGAAGAAAAGCTGCAATAAGATTGGGAAAGGCAGCAGGTAGAAGTACTTTTAAGATGGTTTCAGAGGACGTTGCGCCAAGACCCATCGAGCCTTCGCGTAAGGCAACAGGTAACCTGTGGAGAGCATCCTCGCATAAGGAGGACATATAAGGCAAAATCATAATCCCCATGATAAGGCCTGCATTAAGAGCACTTTCACTGGCAATGGAAAAATGGAAA
>DATKTE010000241.1:0-4516 GCA_035531295.1 Alphaproteobacteria bacterium | reverse complement strand
CCCAATTCATATAGTATATTTAGAGTCTTAACATAGTTTTTAAACTTTTTTCTTGATTCTTTTAAATCTTCTACTCCGTCAGTAGGGTATCCTTCGAAACTGTGGAGTATCTTATGGAGTGTATGCATTACATTTTTGGTGCTTCCCCAGTCTCGCTTCAAATCAGAAACTTTTTCTATTGGTGTAGCAGCAATTCTGCATACAACCTCACTCTCAGCAGGCATAAAAAAAGGTTCATGGTTCATGAGTAGATCTGCAAATCTTTTTGACAAAAGGGCCAAGTGAAGGAAATCTTTACCAAAAAGTGTGGTGGGTATATTCACAATGAAATCATCAGGAACGTCTTTGAAGTCCCCTGTACACGCAATCTTTGTTGTTATATGATTTCTTTCCTTGGGGGTTTCCAAATTTTCCATAGCTTCTGCCATATTAATAAATAGTAAGAAAGAAAACGACACAAATGAAAAAACTTTATTAGACATAATGTGTACTCCAAAATATAATTATTTATGTATTTAATATTTATTTATAAGCAAAGCAATTAGTTTTTAATAAAATTACATAGGTGATTGATTTTAGATGAGAGTTTATAAATACATCATAAATCTATGAAATTGGGCTTTCTAAATCCAAGGTTTTAGGAACGTTTCTGTTTTCGCTTCCCTTTACTGAAGAATCAGGTTGGCCTTTTGGATGAACTCGGTTATATAGAGTTTTGTTAAATGGAAAGGAGAATGGTATGCCAAAGATGACCTTTGTTAAATCTGATGGGGAGCGTGTGGAAGTCGATGCGCCAAATGGCCTTTCTATTCTTGAGATTGCCCATCAAAATAGCGACAAGCTCTACTTAGAAGGTGCGTGTGAAGGATCATTGGCCTGTTCAACATGCCATGTAATTATTGAGCCTGAATGGTACGAGCTGTTATCCGATGCGACAGAAGATGAAGAAGATATGCTAGACTTGGCCTTTGGTCTTACTCAAACCTCTCGCCTGGGTTGTCAAATTATTATGCGTCCTGAACTCGAAGGCCTTGTGGTGCGCATCCCGACAGCGACACGGAATATGTTAGTGTAGTTTCAAGTAAGGATGTTCCAGGCTGAAGTTCACCGAATCTTTTGGAAGGCTGAGGTTGCGGGGATAGTTGGCTTAAAGAGAAAAGAAGCGTAGTATTGGTTATTCCTGTTATCATAGCAGTGCAAGAAAAAACATTCTTATGAATCCAGGACATCCTGAGTTTTCCTTGATCACCACATCAGAGCCGCAAGAAGTAATATGGGATCCTCGATTATTTCATCCTGAAGTTTAATTTATTAATGATGGGTGAATATGGAAAGTTATGAATGTAGAAACTATAGATCTCATTTATACTTCCTCCCGTTTTAAGCGAGGGGAAATTAAAAGGAACTTACTTATTTTTAAGGTTCTTTATATAATAAGAAATATTTATAGCTAAGTAGTCCGTCCTGAAAAACACAAATTAGGGATTTTCAGAGAGACAACAGGGATTATGGAGGTTGCGATTTAAGAATATGAGCTGAAAGAGCTCTTGGAAAATGAGGTTTATTTTATTGAGGATGGTCCTGACGTTGAATCCTGCTCCTGAAAGAACAGCATTGATTTCATTACCTTTGATGCCTTTAAGATAATTTCTCCCAAGCTTACCATCTGCCTTAAGATGTCCAATGATGGGTTCAATGGCTTGGCGTCTTTTAATGTGTTTTCTGAGTGTTTTTGTGACCCCTCGTTTTTGCCGAGAGAAGAAGACTTCTGTATCTTGAGCCGTATGACCTTTGTAACCCTGATCAACAAACGCCTGATCAACTTTAATTCCCGTAAGCTTAAGGATTTGTTGTAAAGAACCTTCTAAAGTATGTCCGTCGTAGGGGTTCCCTTGCAACGAATTAATCCCAACAACAAAGGGCGTCTTAAGCGGAATTGAAAGAGCGACTTTGTTACCAAACTCATACTTTTTGCGAGCCTTTCCTTTGCCAATACATTCCACTTCAGGGGCATGGAGAGAGTAAATTTTGTCTTTTGAAGTTTTGGTCTGACTCAAGAGCTTTTCCACTTTTGTCAGGAGATGGGGCAGATCATCTTTCTCCAGATCCTCTACTGACGCTTTTCTTCTCACATCTCTAAAAACTCTTCCCAAATAGCACTTCAGAGTTCTCAAGGATTTACGCATTCTTTTAAATTGCCCCGCATGAGCATACCGTGAGATTTGTACGGATAATGTTTTTGCTTTCCGTGTGTAAGGTTGACGAAGCTCTATTCCAAGTTTTTTCGAGAGCGATACAAGCTTTTCCAAAGCATCCAGATAAAGGCCAGAATCTGTTGGAAAGGCGATATTTTTTTCTTGAACCGTCGTGTCTACGATCACACGCTTGATATCTCGTTTTGTGATAACGCTTGTTTCAATTCCTGCTTGGATCGTCAAGCTTAAGATCTTCTCGCATCCTTCTTTTCCAATGCGTTGGCGCCACTTGATGAGAGAGGTTGGGTTAATGGGAAAGTCATGTTGAAAATACTCAAATCCACAGAAATACTGCCATTATGGATTCTCACTCCACCTTTTGACGACTTCTTCATCGGAAAGGTTGTAAGTGTGTTGTAAGAGGATGATTCCCGCCATTAAGCGAATGGGTTTTCCAACCCGCCCTGTGACATTGCTGTAGAGGCCTGCGAATTCATCGCTTAAAGATGACCAGTCAATGATTTCTGTTAACTTTACAAGCTCATGTCTCATATCAATGATGTTATCTAGGCGCTGCCTGAAGAGATCATCCATTGGACTTCGCTTCATCTCTCTGGGTCTCATTTCTTTCTCCAAAGTTAGAAAAATCTGCAACATTTTAGGGGGGAAAACCCCTGTTTCTTGCAATTATCTATACTTTAAAGTAAGCTTTTTGTCAATTCTTTCAATATGTTAAATGTTTTTCAGGACGGACTAAATATTAGCATATTTTTAATGCAATTATTTTCTTTATAATTTTTCGTTTCCTATCTATAAGTAGGGCAAACAATAGGGCATTTTGTTGAATCTGAGCTCCTATCGTTTTTACACTCTGTTTGTCCTTCTTCCCCAACATAACATTTACTGACGTTATAGGGTTTAATAGAAGTTGTAGCCGTAATTTTGCTACGTGATAGCTCATAAATACAGTTTACCCTTTGTTTCTCAACATCTATATTCACAGAGTCAAACTTAGCATTAACGCCAAGAAGGAGGCTAAATTTAAGCGGATCCGATGCCAGCTTCAGGTCTGGAAGAGCGGGGCAATATGCTGTGAAGCTTCCCGCCTCTGGGCTTTTCGAAGCTATGTTTGCTCCTAATGCCTGTTGAGAACAGGAAAATATAGCTAGTAGTCCGAGTACGATTTTCATTTGAGTCATTTTTCTCTCCATGTCTGACCATAACGACATAACCTTATCAGGCTTGGGTTAATTTTTTATAAAGAGCTGGATTTTTTTTATAAAAATGGACTTTTTACGATCGCTTTTAAGACATTCTTAACTTTTTCCTGCTAGAAGAGGTTAAAACTTGGGAGGTCTTTATGAAAAAAATCACATTTATCACAGCAAGCTTAACCCTTTTATTTTGTACAACACTAGTATTAGCAAAGCCTTCTTCGGGTGAAAAAGAATTACTCGATCAAATCATCAAAAGTGCCATTAGGGATTTGGTTGAGGATAATGCGATTTTTGCAAAGTCAAAATCTCCTGAGCATTTTGAAGAATTTCAAGATATCCAGAATCCTCGAGTAACGATGGTTTTATGTTCGGACTCACGGGTTCAAACAAATAATTTTTCGAAAAATGGTGCTGAGAATGATATCTTTGTCGCTAGAAATATTGGCAACCAATTTGTTACGACCAAGGGATCTGTTGAATTCGGCGTGGATGTTTTAAAAACACCTGTCCTCATGATTGTGGGGCATTCTCATTGTGGGGCTGTGAATGCCGCAAGAGGGGATATTAGCAAAATTGCACCAGCTATCCAAAAAGAACTTAAAACGCTTGATGTGAAAGCGGCGCCCGATGATAAGCAAGCCGTTGTTTTGAATGTTAATCATCAGGTTGCAGATGCTTTGGCTACTTTTAAAGAGAAAGTGGATGCTAACAAGCTTGCTATTATTGGAGCCGTGTATGATTTTCGTGATGATTACGGGTATGGGAAAGGCCAACTTATAATTGTAAACCTTAATGGGAAAAAGGATCCTGAAGAAATTAAAAAATCTCACTATTTTGATAATATGAAAGAGGTTACTATAGGTATCCAAAATGAGAAACAGAAGAAAGCAGGTCAGTCCTAAGAGGATCATCCTACTTTTCTAAGCTCAGAGACAGGCAATGCTGCGTCTTCTAGCATTAAAGTGACTTTCATTTTACCTCCCCAGGTGTCGAGCTTAGGGGAGGCCAACAAATCAATGGGTCGACGAGAACGATCGATCAGGATGTTTCCAAGGGGGGTATCTTTCAGGCGAAAACCAATCCCTTCCACCACAGTGCCATCCC
>DATKTE010000240.1:0-3743 GCA_035531295.1 Alphaproteobacteria bacterium | reverse complement strand
CGGAGATGATGTTGAGATCACAATAGTAGACATTCGTGATGGGAAGGTCCGATTGGGCATTAATGCCCCTTCGGATGTTGCCGTGCACCGCAAAGAAGTACATGATGCCATCAAGCGGGAGAATCGTGAGGCGGGTAAAGGATGAGATGGTTTACAGGGGATTTTCATCTTGGGCACGAGTCCGAATTGGGCGGCGTAATTAAGTATTGTAATCGCCCGTTTGCTAATGTCGTGGAAATGAATGAGACGATCATTAATAATTGTAATTCGCTAGTGCAGAAGCAAGATGAACTATATTTTTTGGGCGATTTTGCTTTTTCAAAAGACAGGAAGAAATGGCTTAAAATATATAGACACTTTCGAGAACAAATAAATTGTCGCCATATTATTCTAATCGCAGGAAATCACGATCCTCATTACAAAGATGGTTCGCCAAAAAAAGAATTATTACAGTTCTTTGAAAAAATCTATACTACTATGATTGTCAGAGAACAAGGACATAAAATATATCTAAATCATTATGCTAATAGAGTTTGGCCTAATTCTCATTACGGTAGTTATCATTGTTCAGCACATAGTCATGGGACTTTACCTGATGATATTGATTCATTGTCAATGGATGTTGGAATAGATGCTATAGCCAAAAGGCTATCCATAGAGAGTAATCATAATGTTATCGCACAAGATTACAGACCAATTTCTTTTGATGAAATTAAAGGTTGGATGTGTGAAAAGAATTGGAAGTCGCCTTTGAAAAAGCGTTGATGAGAATTTGGGATTTTAGCAGGACATTATCACAAAAATGCGGAATAAAGAAAACTACAAAAAATCACTCAAAGGGAAATTCCGTTCTCTAATTAGGAAAAAAATGTGAGATATCGACTGATTGTTTGCACTTTTAGTTTATTCGTGTTGTTCTTCGTTATTGCTATTTGGTTGTGCGATAAAATTATTGACACTCCTGGAATCAAAATATGGACAATATTTAAATCACTGTATAATGTTTAATGTTAAAAATTTTTTTGGCTCTATTTTTGTTGCCATTATTATATGTTAAAACCAGATTTAAACTCAAGAATTGGCTCGACAGCATATATGCTTGAGAGGAGGAATCTACGATATATAATCCATGCATGAAAAAAATAATTCAACAATCAGGCTTCTCTTTCGAGGGTTGAACGATGAATGCGATTCTCAAAGGTCCTGGGTCGAGATCACGTTGGCTTGTATCTTTCCAATCCATACGACATATGCAGCAACGTTGTGACAACTGGTCTTTAAGTTGGTGTTATTCTTATCCCGCTGGGAGCAGTTTTTCAAGGGCTTGGTTTGGCGGCCTTACTTTCTCATAGACAAATGAATAATTTTTAAAAAACAAAAAAATCAATAAAGCGACTTGCAAATTAAAAGAATAGATGTTAGAATTGCTTTTGAAAGTTGTTTTTTTATAAAGGAGAAAATTCATGAAATTGAAACCGTTGTCAAATCGGGTGGTCATCAAACAAGATGAGGCTCCCTCGCAGACCAAGGGCGGCATACATCTGCCCGAAAGTGCTCAAGAAAAAAGCACTATGGGGAGCATTTTGGCCGTGGGGCCTGGCAATCGTAATGACCAAGGTGATATAAACCCTATGAGCGTTAAAGAAGGCGACAAGGTCTGTTACGAGAAGTATGGTGGTACTGAGGTTGATGTTGATGGGGAAAAAGTGGTTGTTTTAAGAGAATCTGAAATTTTGGCTATTGTTGAATAAGGAGAAATGTTAAAATGGCAAAAAGCATGCTTTTTGATATGCAGGCCAGAGAGGCCCTGAAAAGAGGAGTTAAACAGCTTGCACAAGCTGTCAAAACAACTCTTGGGCCTTGCGGACGAAATGTGATTCTGGAGAAATCCTGGGGCACACCCATCATCACCAAAGATGGGGTGACTGTGGCCAAGGAAATCGACCTACCCGACCCTGTGGAAAACATGGGGGCACAAATGGTCAAGGAAGTGGCTAGCAAGACTTCCGATGTTGCCGGAGACGGAACAACAACCGCCACCATCTATGCTGAGGCCATCTTTCAAGAAGGATTGAAAAATGTTACCGCTGGTGCAAATGCCATGGAACTCAAGAGGGGAATAGAGCAAGCATGTGATGCGGTTGTAAATTTTTTCAAGACCATTAAGCTTGATGTTTCAGGCAGCGAACAAATCGCTCAAGTTGGCACATGCTCTGCTAATAATGATAAAGAAATTGGAGAGCACATCGCTTATGCTATGGACAAAGTTGGCAAAGATGGGGTCATAACCATCGAAGAGGGGCAAAGCCTGGAGACGACTGTGGATCTGGTCGAGGGAACACAGTTTGATCGTGGCTACATTTCTCCTCATTTCATGACTAATGCTGAGTCTCAAGAAGCGGTTCTCGAAGATCCTTTAATCCTCATTTATGAGAAGAAGATCTCCTCGGCTAAAGATATTGTGCCTCTTTTAGAGAAAATCGCGAAATCAGGCAAAGCCCTTTTGTTGATTGCTGAAGACATTGATGGCGAGGCACTTGCCATCTTAGTGGTCAATAAATTCAGAGGAACTTTGAAGTGCGTTGCGGTTAAAGCCCCTGGCTTTGGTGATCGACGTAAGGCAATGCTCGAAGACATTGCTGTTCTGACTGGCGGGAAGGCTATTTTTGAAGAATTAGGCATGGATTTGGAAAATCTGGAACTTGATAATCTTGGACAAGCCAAGAAGGTGGTCATAGACAAGGAGAAAACAACCATCATCGAAGGTGCTGGAGCAACTAAAGACATCAAGGGTCGTATCAGTCAAATCAAGGCTGAGATCGATAAAACCACCAGCGAATATGATCGCGAGAAACTGGAAGAGCGCCTGGCCAAGCTTTCAGGTGGAGTAGCTCAAATCAACGTCGGTGCCGCCACTGAGGTCGAGATGAAAGAGAAAAAGGCCCGAGTCGAAGACGCCATGCATGCTTGTCGTGCCGCCGTCGAAGAGGGAGTGCTTCCTGGTGGTGGGGTTTCGCCTCTCAGAGCCAGAACGACCTTGGAAAAATTGGCTGGAACTCTAAAGGGAGATCAGAAGACTGGTGTGGAAATAGTCTTGCGGTGCCTTTCTTCTCCCATCAAACAGATTGTTGAAAATGCTGGAATGGACGGATCGATTGTGGCTCAAAAAGTCATGGAATCGACTGATAATAATTTCGGTTTTAATGCTTTGACTGGTGAATACGGAGATTTAGTAAAAATGGGCATCATCGTGCCCACTAAGGTCGAGCGAGTTGCCTTACAGAATGCGGCTTCAATCGCTTCCTTGCTTTTGACCACTGACGCTACAGTTAGTGATATCAAAGATAAAAATAGTAAGGATGAGGGAGGCGGAGATCCTGAAGGCGGCATGGGCGGCGGTGGAATGTATTAGAGAGAGCGGTGTAACTCACCCCCCCTCTTGTTTTAAGCGGCAATCAGCCCCGGGGGCCGATTGCCGCTTTTTCTTTCTGGAAGGATTATTGCGATGCGAAAAGTTAAAATGCTCAAGAGCAAGAGAACAGAAGCGGCCAGATTATATCAAGAAGGTCGCCACAAGAAAAAGAAGGATTTGAGAACCAAAGCTTATGCCATGTGGGAAGATGCGGCAAAGGGCAGGAAGGAACTCAAAAATGCGAAGACCTCTGACAAAAGATGAGAAGTTCATCCCCCCAGGACCATATTGCTACGAAACCATTTATATAACACCTGATTATGTGACCAAA
>DATKTE010000239.1:0-4766 GCA_035531295.1 Alphaproteobacteria bacterium | reverse complement strand
TTAACTCCGAATAAATTAAGACATTATCAGGATGCATTTGAAAACATTACAAAGAATATGAAGCCGATTTTAACCCCGCCCGCCAAGATAACTTTACCAAAAAAAGAAATGCTTTGTGGAGTCCTTGAACCCGCTGATGCTCATATTGCTAAGCACGCTTGGTCGAAAGAAACCTGTGGCGGTGATATGGATTTGCCGATCAGTATTAAAAAGTTTAAGTACGGTTGTGAGTCCGATCTTAATAAAATGGCGATGCATGGCTTATCAAAAATGTTTGTTGTTCTCGGGCATGATTTAACTCACATTGAAAACAGATCAGGAGAGACCGAGAAGGGACATCATCAGCTTGACTATGATTCAAGGTTCATAAAAATAATTCAAGATACAGAGACGGCCTTAATACAGGTTATAGACCAAGCTCTGCAGATTGCTCCTACCGAAGTTTTATGGGTTCCTGGTAACCATGATTTTCATGCATCATTTCATTTATGTAGAAGTATGATGCATCGATATGGCAATATAAAACATATCACATTTAATATCGGAGCATCTCAAAGGAAGATGATTTCTTGGGGAGATAATCTTATAGGTTTATGTCACGACGCAGAAGGAAGGAAAAGAGTCCCGACGGTTAATCTGTTGGCTCAATATGAACCATGGAAATCACATTGGAGCAAAGCCAAATGGACTGAATTGCATACCGGTCATTTACATAAAAGGGAAGTGATGACAATTGGTGGAACTATTTGGCGAAGGATTGCGGCCCTATCAACGGTTGATGAATGGCATACTACGGGAGTTTATACCGATGCCGTTCCTTGTTGCCAGTCATTTATTTATCATAAAAAAGATGGGATATATGCTGAGTACCCAACAAATATAAATTACCTTGACGATTAAATTGTAGAGAAAATTTAACAATAAAAAACCCTGCCAGTTTTAAATAAGTGGCAGGGTTTTTATTTACTTATCTTGCTCCGACTCGATGCTTACCCTTTTCTTTTTTTAGCAAGAGTTTCATCATAAGAACAGAGCCTTCGGCGGTGGCCAAAGTGTAAACAATCATTGTGACAATTACCTTCCACCACTCTTTATTAACCAGTGCTGGTAATAATTGATTAAGAACTGTACAGTAACAAATCATATAGATACCATTGGATGCCCATGCGGCGAACCGATGGTAGGCAGGGTCTCCTGAATTCCTCGATCTACTACTCCATGTAAAGGCCATGTTTTGGACAAAGGCAGCACCAGCCATTATAGACAAATCTCTTAACATTGTCAAATCCATTTGTTCTCTTTTCTTTAATCGGGTTCGACATACCTAACAAAATGAACTGTTATCTGATGTCTTGATGGGATGAATCCGCATAGTAAATTTTCAAGATTCTCACTCATATAATCAGCAGGGCAACCTCCTTTATCGCGCGCCTGTCTATGCGCCCTCCATCTTTCGAACCATTCCTTCCAGGTAAGAGTATATCGAACCATCGACCAAGTTTTAGAGTCCAGTGTTCGCAACTCTTCAAAGGTTCTCTTTAACAAGCTTCCGTTCGCCATTTGTTATTTCCTTTCTTGTCAACTCCTTGCCGCAATCCTCGCAATAAAACATATCTTTTTTCAAAGAGAGTTCCAAAAATATTTCACAATGTAAACTTTCTATTAATGATTTGTTTGTACTTCCACCGTTCCAACCTCAGTAGGTCTGACTTGGATCGTTCTTTTTTCTTTAACGGAGGTGAATTTGTTCGGCTTCTTATTAAAGCCTTTTGTCTGGCCCTGTCTTTGTTCTTCTTTTTCATATCTCTTCTCCTTTAATTGCATTTGCTTTTTGGAGTGCCTCGGCTTCTTTGTTGGACCTACCTAATTTTTTGTAGGTCTGACTGAGCTTCACCCATACTTCGTAATCAGCGGGGAACTTTTCAAGATACTTTTCATAGTTGATTATACCCTCGTTGAAATCACTCATGCCACAAAGCGTATCACCAAGAACAGCAAAGAAAGAATCGAACGCATGGGTTTGATCCATGGCGCTTAAAATTGAAGTGATACCCTCATATGTTTTGCCTGCGTAAATCTGAACCTGTCCCATCTCAAATAAGTATCTTGGTTCATCGTCATTATTACTGACTAATTTTTTATACATTTCTAATGATTTGTCATACTCCTTGGTATGAAAGTAAACAGATGCCAGACCCCACTGAACAACATCAATATTGGGCTGCAAGTCGTGGGCCTTTTCTAACATTTCTTTTGCGGTATCAAACTTCTTTTCTTCTCTCCCTATTTTCTGTGCGTCACAAATTAATTGAATGCTGTCAATATAATCTGTTTGGTCTGCTGATTTTTCTGCTTCTTCGACTGCTTTGTCCCTCATCCTAATGGCCCGCCAATAAACATTCTGGGCAATTGCATAGTCATTGGAGTTAAATGTTTCCGTCTCTTCAAGATCGATAATTCTTCCTGCTTCGAGCATTGGCCTTGCGAAGTTCCCAACCTCGAAATATTTTTCTGCATCATGTATATCAGGATCAGGTTCTGGCTTAGTTGAAAACAAATACTTCGGGTCATTTTTTAAGGCAGCATTTCGGAGGATCGCCAATACTTCTTTGTATGTTTTCTTTAATGATTTACTTGCATCGACAGCAGCGGTTAAAATGATAAGGTTCTTTTCAATTCCAATCTTGAGATTCTCTTGATTTTCTTTTCCGTCAATTTCCTCGAGGGAATCTTTTACTTTAACATTTAATGCATGTCCTCGTATCTTTCGGTCCGCTCCATAAATTGAGAGACTAACGATGGGCATCAGCTTACTTTCCTCGTGTGCTCTCAAACTGTGCTTTGTATTTTTAGACAGGATAGTAAGGAACCTTATTTTCTTTTTCTCGGTCCATCTCTTACCATTTAAATAGGGGAGTAATTTTTTATTAGCTCCCAAGGCCTTGCCACCATTAAAAATTATTTTATTCAAAATCTCTATTTCGTTTTGCAAAAGGGGAACACACTTCTTGATTAATGGAACCGCCTCTTCACACTCAGAAAGTAATGGTTCTAATTTTTCTTTTTTGTCGGTAATCGATTCTTGACAATACTCTTTAAGTGCCTTGCTTAAGCTCATCCTGATAGTACCAGGGATATGGCATCCACCTTCCGTCGCATTAATAACTTCCAAGTCCGGAAGAGTTTTAGTAAATCTTTCAAAGGAGGTGATAAAAGAAGAAAGGCCAACATTTGTTTTGACTGCTTTCATAAAATAGCCTTCAACTTCAATCGGAGCTCCCATGGAATATTCTTTTCCATGTAGGTGACATCTTGGATCTTGCACTTCCCATTGCATTGTGCCATCGGTATCTGTTTTTAAAATCCCTCTTGAATCAGCTTGAGGAAAATGACTTTGCTCGTCTTCGTATGCTAAGTCCTGACCGATCATTATCAACGGATCACAACCCAAGTGCACACCAAGACCAAAACACATATGGGCTACACTACCGCCCTGCAATAAAGATCCTTTGTTGGAAAGCAACTTATGGACTCGATCGTCGTGGGCCGGCAGGGTTGAAACAAAAACAGAAGTCGTAACAAAAACCGGACCTTTCCACCTCTTTAATAGTTCGGCATAGGATTGATTCAAGGCGACAAGCGGGACTCCGGTTTCCATTAATCCTTCGTAGTGAGTTAGATTTACTTCACCAAAGTCAACGGAACAAATAAAGTCAGGAGTTATACCATAGGAAAGCAATGGTCTTAATGCTTGACCACAGGCAATGATAATTGCTTTGTTTTTATTTTTTATCAGATAGTGTATATTTTTTCTAAGTGATGGTCCGGTAGAAACTAGAATGGCTGGATGGCCTTTGTATAGACCTTCAAGTTCAGACACACCTCTTCGATGAATAGTATAAGGAAGATTTGCAATGTCATTGTCCGCTATCTGTTTGCCCGCGCTGGAAATGGTTCCGATATTGCACCGGACCTGATTAAGTAAATTGATAGAGGCAAAAGAAATTTCTGCGTAGATAGGATTTTTAATTGTATAGCCTTCGATGAAAATCATCCAGTCATCAACAACATATTTCTCATTCATGAACTCAACTGAAAAAGCTACATCATCAACTGTCGGGGCAAGGATAATTTTCTTGTCAAGGATATATTCTGAAAAATCACATTCCGACAAAGCAAGTTTTAGTATTCCGGCATCGGGTTCCACTACAAGAAACTTATGTTTGTCATCGGCTATCTCAAGCGCAGCATGGAGATGAAATCCAAGGCCCAGCCCTATTATCATAGTGGCGGCCGAACTATTAAATTCAGCGTCCTCCAGTCGTTTCTTGATCTCTTCCGACCATCCTCCCATCCGATAAAGTGATTGCTTCTCTACTCCGTGAGTAATAAGCAGATTCGAAGTACCATCCTCACTTTTAATTGGGGTCGCCCAAGCGGGAGTAGTAGCTTCTTTAATCAGGTCGATGTACTCGGGCATTAGAATTTTATCAAGGGCTTCAATATTTTTTTGAAATGTTTTATTCATCAGTCCCCCATGCCTGTAATGGCGGCATCAATTGCTTCGCGAATTGTATTATGCCATTTATCCGCTTCAAGAAAGAATGTCGTCTGGATATCTTCCGGCTCGTCAGACAGAGGTAAATTTTGAAACCCATCGCAAACACAAGCCCAGTGCCCAGCATCGTCCGATACCAGAGCATATCCGCCCGTTCCCTCCAACCAGTCAAGTCTTTTTTTATCGTCCATGTTCATCCTTTCATGCA
>DATKTE010000238.1:0-4050 GCA_035531295.1 Alphaproteobacteria bacterium | reverse complement strand
CCAAACAGGTATTCCAAAGACTGAAATTCGTAGGGATGTATTGACCCAGGAAATAAGCCTTGAAGGTATATTAAAGCAGGTTCAACCTGAAACTGTTGCTTTAATTTCCCAAAGGAGATTTGATGATGCCGATCCGGTATGGAACAGAGTTATTGCCGGTACGGAAATGCCAGTTCCCCTTTATCCTTCATGTGTTCTGGTTGGACAGACCGTGAATGGTCAAGAGGTAAGGTTTTATATCAGGCGTTTCCAAATCACTTCTGAAGAATTGGAAATCGTACTCGGTGGTGACGACTATGCTAGTCTTCCGTTCCGTGGAACGGCACAGAAAGATGAGGTTCCGTTAACAACAAATCCTCTCTGGCCGTACAATGCGGCATATGCGAATCAGGACAATATCGCATTCTGGACATGGCCGAAGGCTGGAACGAGCTCCGGTGACATAACTTTCTAATTGGAGGAAAGGATGTTTGAAAAAAAAGATTCCTTCAATTTGAAAGAATTATTGCAAGATAACTACACCGACTTTGATATCATAAGGGAAAAGCCCATGGTATTCAAGGTCGGTGATGTTATGATTATCTGTGCTCCAGCAATGGCAAAGGACTCACCGCTATTCCTAAAACAAATGAGCCATCTAATACTTGAATATTATGAGATATTTGAGAATCTTGAATTTTTGGCATCACATAATTTCAGGGATGAAAATATAGTTAAGGATCTAATCGATAAAGTAACTGTATTTACTGCTTCTAAAAAGTATTCCAGATTTATCAAGGATGCTATTGATTTTATTTATGAGTGGGGATATACCGTTAAAGGGAAAGGCAAAAAAGTTGTCAGAATTAAAAGTAGGCCGAAAAGGATTCTGAACAATTTTCATGCAGATGAGATTCTTTATATGTTATTCGTTTTATTCGTTTATAACTATGAACTTGAAAAAAAAAATTGTCTAGAGTTCCTAAAGATCTTCGAATTACAAGAACCGAGAGAGAAATCCTCGGTGCTTACGGGCAATTTGAAGACGCAGAAAGAGCGGGTGGTTATGCCCAAATTCTCAGAGAAACCGTACAGCAAAGAAACACTCGATTTATTCGCGAAACAGAGTACAACATAATCAGAAAAAGGATAATTGAACGAGACACTAAAAGCAAGAGTAGATGATAATGGCCAAAGGAAATGAAATACTTTTGAAATTAAAAGCTGAGAACAAACAGCTCAAGTCCAAGATATCTGATTCTAAAAAGAAAATAGATGGGATGGGTAAGTCTGTCCAAAAAAGCTCAAAATTGACATCTAAGGCTATTGGCGGAATGAGGGTGGCATATATGGGTGTGGCTGTTGCGGTAGGTGCGGTTGCAATGGTTTTTAAGAAGTTTTTCAAACTGGCAAATAAACAAATAGAAGCAGAAACCCGATTAAATGCAGCACTGGAAAGCACAAAGTATATTGCAGGATTGACTGCCGAAGAAATTAAAAAAATGGCAAAAGACCTACAGGAGGTTACGACTATCGGGGATGAGACGACAATGATGGGACAGAGCCTATTATTAACATTTACGAAAATTGGAAAAGATATTTTTCCAGAAGCAACCGAGACGATGTTAGATATGGCGGTTGCTATCAGTCAAAAGGTAAACCCATCAGCAGAAGAACTAAAGCAATCAGCAATTCAATTAGGCAAAGCATTAAACGATCCTATCCTCGGGATTACTGCATTAAGACGAGTTGGCGTTCAGCTATCCGCACAGCAAGAAACACAAATAAGAAAATTCATAGAAACCAATAATATAGCCGGAGCCCAAAAGGTTATACTCGGGGAATTGAAAACTCAGTTTGGCGGCATGGCTAGGGCAATGGCCCAGACTCCCGAGGGTGCTTTCCGGCAATTATCAAATACACTAGGGGATATAGGTGAAAATGTTGGCAAGACAATTGTTCCTGGACTAATCTCCATGGCAAGTGCACTGAAATTAATCATGCAAGATGGTAGTATGCTGGAAACGGTTTTTTCTTCTATCGGTTCATTTTTTAACAATCTAATAATGATTATGGTTGATGGTTTATTACGCATGACCATCTATTTTGATACGATTAGCAAAGGATTCAGTGTAATGAAAATGAAAGCAAAATTGTTCTTTAATGCTTCATACGAGGGGTCAAAGCAATATAAAAAAGATGCTAGGGAAATTATAGACTTAGACATAAAAATAATGAAGGGGGAACTGGAAAGGGCAAAGCTAAAAAAAACATATTGGCAAACAGAAAAACAAAGAATGGCAGAATTAGCAGCCGCAGGAAAAAGGGCAGAGGAAGCAAGGCTGGTGGCATTAAGGAGAACGACGATAGAGGCAGAGGCGGAAAGACTGAAGGCATTAGAGGAGCTTAAAAAAGAATCCGATCTCAAAAAAGAGGAGCAGGAGCGTAGGCATCAGGAACGATTGAAAGAAATAAAAGATAATGCCGAAAAAAACAAAAGACAAAAGCAGGTAGAAGAATTTCAGAATTTTGTCTCCAATACGCAAATGCTCACGGGTCAACTCTCCGAAATTTATTCCCTATATTATCAGAATCAATTTCTCAGCCTTGATAATGAATACATCAAGAGAAAAAATTACATAGAGAAAACAGTCAAGGACGAGGGAAAGAGAGCCGAGGCGCTCGAAAAGTTAGAGATCGTATACGAGAAGAAACGCGCGAAAATGGCTTATGAGCAAGCCAAAACAATGAAGCAAATTGCTCTCGTTTCGGCTATTCAAAACACCGCTCAGGCCGTCACTAAGGCCTATGCGCAGACAGGGTTTTTCGGTGGCCCGGCCGCTGGTGCTATCATGGCGGCACTTGGAGCGATTCAGATTGCCCTGATTGCAGATCAACCACTCCCGGAGCACAGCAAGGGCAAGGTTCCGGTTTTTCAGCAAGGTCATGTTCCACCGGATCATTATCCCGCACTTATTGGATCACGTGAGGCGGTAATAAATGCAGAAAGCACACGGGCGAACGAAGCATTATTGAGATCAATAAATGAGAATCCCGGTGTACCCTTCGGTGGTAGTGAATCGACTATTATTCATACACATATTAACATGGACGGGAAAGAGGTTGCATCACTTATCGATGAACACCGAAACGATATAGCAAGACGGCAGGGAGCTCAGAATTATGGTAGGGATAGTTTATATAGGTAGATGCTATGCTTGAATATCATACAGATTATACGATTAAATTTGAACATACTCCTGTAATTAATAAATATGCCTTCCAGGTAAATGATGTCGGAGCACATGACCATATTGATATTGAAGAAGCATCTATTACCTATACCGATGATAATTCAATTTTTGTATCTGATACAATTGGTAATGATGGGAACGCCGGAACAGAATTAGCACCTAAAAAAACAATTGCTGCAGGAATAACAGCAACGACCGTAAATAAAACCTATGTAATTATTCTTGATTCGGTTTTATATTCTGAAGATATTTCTGGATGTACTTTTACTTATTTTGCCGGGATATATGCCGCAACCGGGGAAACTCCGACACTTTCACTAAGGACACTTGGCTACGTTCCAGCTAATGCAAATACAATCTTTGTTGATAAAACTGGTAATGATGCTAATGCCGGGACTCAGGCATTGCCAAAACTAACATTAACAAGTGCAACGGGAGCGATAGCAACCTGTGATGCCGCACACCAAAAAGTTGTAATTATGGATAGTGGAATATATATAGAATACTTATTTGAATTTGTCGGAAACTTTCAGGGGCTTTATGCTGCTCTCGGGGAAAAACCTACGGTAGAATTTATCCAGACACATGCTGCTAGTGATTATGGTGATATTATAGAAATAGTTGCTCCTACCGAATTTGAGGCAGGGGATATTAAACATTCTTCAGTAGCAGCATTGCAGAATGGTAATTTTGTATGTTGTTTTCAGGATGATGATGATGCTGATCAGGGTAAATTTGTAATTTATACTCAAGCAGGAATACGGGTTGTAGCTCCTACAATATTTGAAACAGGCGCTACACTCTATTGTTCAGTTGC
>DATKTE010000237.1:0-5535 GCA_035531295.1 Alphaproteobacteria bacterium | reverse complement strand
AGACCCATCAAGAACCGCTTTTCGGATGCCTAAAGGTATTGAAATGAGATACACTAAAAGCGTAGTCCACAAACCAATACTTATTGAAACTGGCATTTTTTCAATAATAAGGCTAATAACGGAACGGTCCTTAAAATAGCTATCTCCAAAATTAAAGGTGAGATAATTCTTCACCATGAGCAAAAATCGCTCAAGGGGTGGTTTATCAAACCCAAACATCTTTTCAAGCTTTTTAATAAATTCAGGATCAAGACCTTGAGCCCCACGATACTTGGATTCCAAGCCATGGGACTCTCCAAACTGCTCCATGCCAGGCATCGACTCAGTCCCCGCGCCTGTAAGACGTGCTGTCGCATCCACATTATTTCCACGGATTTTTGCAATCATTTGCTCAACCGGTCCCCCCGGAGCTGCTTGGATAATAATAAAGTTAATGACGAGAATCCCAAACAAGGTGGGAATAATCAGAAGAAGACGCCTGAGAAGGTAGGAGATCATTTTTTACTCTTTCGATGTTTTCTAGATTGCTTTAGATCCTGCGAAGCTTCACAAGAATGACCCCTCACCCGCCGCCGCGATGCGGCGATTTTTCTCACAAGGAGAGAGGTGCTAAGTGCTGGCTGCACTCTCATCTACTTGCCTAGCTTCTTCTCTAAAGCAGGATCCACCCACCAGGTGCTAAATCCAATTCCATCTTTGGGTTTCTTTGCCGGTTGGCCAAACTTATTCCAGTAGGCAATTCGACTCTTTTTGCTATGCCATTCTGGGATTCCATAATATCCCCATAATAAGACACGGTCCAAAGCATGGACGCGGGCTTGCAATGTTGGTCTATCCGGAGAATTAATAATAAGTTCAACGAGTTGATCTACAACTGGATTCTTAATACCTGCATAGTTCCTACCATCTCTTAAATCAGCATACTTCGACCCCCAAAAATCTCGTTGTTCATTACCAGGTGTTTCTGATTCAGAAATAATTGCCGTAATTAGGTCGTAATCAAAGTTTCCGACTCTCTGGATATACTCAGAAGGGGTCACCGTCCTCGTTGTCATCGTAATCCCTAATGCGGCAAGATTTCGCTGTAAAGCAAGAGCACTACGTTCATAGGCTGGATCTGACAATAAATTCTCGAAAATAAAAGGCTCACCCGTTTTTTCGTTAACTCTTTTTCCGCCTTTGACAATCCACCCCGCCTCTTTCAAAAGCTTATCAGCCTCTGCCAAAACTTTCCTGTCATTTCCAGATCCGTTGGTAATAGGAAGTTTAAACTCTTTGGTAAATACCTCTTGTGGAAGTTTATCTTTAAATCCCTCTAAGATTTTGAGTTCTTCACCCTGAGGAAGACCTGTTGATGCCAGGGGGGAATTGCTAAAATAACTTAAGCTGCGGGTATAAGTGTTAAAGAAAAGATTCTTATTCGCCCATTCAAAATCAAAAGCTTTGGCAAGGGCTTCTCTCACTTTAACATCCTTAAAAATGGGCTTACGTGTATTAAAAACCATTATTTGCATGCCTTGGGGCATCTTGTTTGGAAATTCAGCCTTGATTAGCTTTCCTTCTTTTACAGCAGGGATATCGTACCCTTTTGCCCAGTTTTTGGCAATGTTTTCAACACGGTAATCGTGATCCCCGCCTTTAAAAGCTTCAAAAAGAACATTTTGATCCCGATAATAGATAAACGTCAGGTCAAAATTATTTTGACCTTTTTGAGAGGGGATATTTTCTGCCCACCATCCAGGGACCCTTTCATAGCTCACAGATTGCCCTGGCTTGAAACTAGCAATTTTATAAGGTCCGCAACCAATAGGTGGAGAAAGGTCGGCTTTCTCAAAGTCGTGTTTTGTGTAGTAGGCTTTTGAAAATACGGGAAGTTGTCCTAAAATGGCAGCTAACTCACGATTTTTATCTGTCGAGAAGACAAATCGCACCTGATCCGGTCCCGCTTTTTCAACATTTTTCACATCTTTATAATATTGCGCAAAAATTGGAATTCCTTTTTTTATAAGGGTGTTAAATGAAAAAATAACATCATCCACGGTAACGGGCGATCCATCAGAAAACTTTGCATTCTTATTCAAGGTAAAGGTAACGCTTTTTCGGTCTGGCGCCAATTCTACTTTTTCTGCCAAATAAGCATACATTGATAAAGGCTCATCATCGGCTGCAGCAAGAAGAGAGCAATGAAGGGCTCCCAAACCAATAGCTGAATTTCCTTTAATAATATAAGGGTTAAAACTATCATAACTACCAAATGCGGCCCCTTTCACCATTCCCCCTTTAGGAGCATTCGGATTCACATAATCGAAGTGGGTAAACCCTGCCGGATATTTTAAATCCCCGAAGATGGCAATTCCGTGGGTTGGGGATGCCAGAGGAAGCGATATTTGAGCGGGGGGCGTTTCAGCATAAAGGGATGAATGAATGACAATTACCAGACCTAATAAATAATGACATAGCTTCATACTTTTTCTCCTATAATTTTGCAAGTGGCCAATTGGGGAATTTGATTTTTTCAAAACATATTGATAACTTATAAATATAGACTGAAAGAAGTTTGACGTCATTGTAATCACTCCCTCGTCCACCCGAACTGTGTGATCCTTGTGCCAGAAGGGACTTGATTTCCGATTGAAAGACAATGACTTTCTCTGTCAAGAATGACACGAGTCTCTAGAGAGATATTATTCATGCGATGGCTTTTGATTTTTGGTGGGTTGAGAAGGAGGTGGAGGTGTGCCCGACTTTGCTTCTGTAGGTGCAGACTGTGCACTTGGTGTAGGTTTTGTGTCTGCAGCTGGAGCTGGAGCTGGAGCTGGAGCTGTCTTCGCTTCAGGTACTGGTGGAGGATTGTCAGTTTGTTGGCGAAGATATGCGATCAAGTCAGCCCTTTCTTTATCGTCTTTAATCCCGGCAAAGGACATTTTTGTTCCCGGTACAAAGTGCCGAGGATTGTACAAATAGATATTTAGATCATCATAAGTCCATACGCCACCCTTTTGTTCCATCGCTTGAGAATAAGTGTAACCAGGGTGTTTGGCCCTTGGCGCGCCCACAATATTATGAAGATTTGGACCTACCCTATTGGGGCCTCCTGCATCGATTGTATGGCAGCTTGCACATTTTTTAAAAATTGCGGCACCTTTTTCTGCGCTTGCAGTAGCAAGCAAAGGTTCTATGGGGGCGGGCCCTTGCTTTGCTTCTTTCTCGCCTGCCGCAACTTGTGTTGAAGCTACACCTGCAATTTTAAAAACATTTTCTTTAAGCATCTTTGGATGAATAAGGGCATTGGAAATCAAATCAGCCCCTTTTATAGTCAGCAGGGCAATGAGAATCGCTGCTGCAATTTTGTTGAATTCAAAACTATCCATTTCCCTGTTATGTTTAGCCATACAAAAGTAAATCTACTATATAGGGCTCAGAGAAAAGATGGTAGTCATTCTTCACGTATTTTTTCAGGTTTCTGATATGTTCCATATAAGATCTGACAAGACGACTTAGGATTCAAGTTGTATGTGTCCATTACTTTTTTAAAGGTTTTGTGAGGCAAAGGTCTATGACCAGGCTGTGGCAACCGTCCCCCTATAGCTTTTAGGCTTCGTAAAAATTCAAGAGCATTTGCAGGTGTTGTCGTAACCCATTCTTCTTCAACAGTGCGAATACCAGAAAGGGGAAGCCAGTCTTTGAGTTGTCCAAAGGTAATAAAATCTAAAATTCCACATGGCGCGTCAGCTAGACTGTGGGCTGTTCGCCACTCATGAAAAGTATTATTTCCAAGTGTTGTGAGATAAAGCCGCCCGCCTGGTTTTAAACAAGCGACAAGACGCACGAGCGCCCTTTTTGGATCTTGAAACCAATGGAGGGCCAAATTAGAGACAATCACATCGAAAGAAGCTGAAAAACAGGGATGCTCGCCATCAACGACAAGTGGGAATACATGGCCCCCCCTCACCTGTTTATGTGCTTTTTGCAAGAGTGCAAAGGAAAAGTCTGTTAAAACATAGTGCTTAGCATGCGAGACAAGGTGACGACTAAGCATGCCTGTTCCGCAGCCAACTTCTAAAAGTGTTCCCAAAGTAGGACCTTCCTGGGCTAAAATTTTCGTAGCAAGCCTTTGAGCAGCAAAATTTTGAACCAAAGCATGTTCGTTGTAACTCTCTTCTGCTCGAGAAAAAGCTTTAGCAACTTTCAAAGTACGATTCATCCGATATGATCCAGATTTCTATAATTTTTACCAGAATAGCGTTTTCGGTTATCTTTTGAAAGACATTGCTGCAGGAATAGCATTCGTAAGAAAAATCAAATTCCTCTTTCCACATTGTTAACGATTTAGTAACTTCTTTTAACATATTCATAACATATAAATTTGGGTGGGAGAGAAACAATGGGCGCATCGTTTAGGCCCTTATATAGACGAATTCTAGTGATTTCTTTATCATTAATGGCTTTCCCTTTAATGAGACAAAGCTATAGCGCACAAACGCTCTCCATTTCTTCAACAGCTCTGGAATCCCCCACACAAAACAGTTGTGCAACTCATATTGAAGAGTATGAAAAACATTACCTCATTCCCTCAGGTCTTTTTCATGCTGTTTCAAAGGTTGAATCCGGTCGGAAAGATGACACTGGTCGTATTGTTGCCTGGCCGTGGACAGTGAACTCAGGTGGTCAAGGGATGTACTTTCCAACTAAGGAAGAAGCGATCGCTGCTGTTCGTGAAATGCAGCTCAAAGGAATAGCAAGTATAGACGTGGGTTGTATGCAGGTTAACCTCTATCACCATCCAAAAGCCTTTGAAACCCTGGAAGATGCTTTTGATCCTGCTAAAAATGTAGGCTATGCTGCGCGCTTCCTGAAGGATCTCAAGAATGAGCTGGGCTCATGGCATAAAGCGGTTGCTCACTATCATTCCGCGAACCCAATTCATCATATTCCCTATCAGAGAAATGTAATTAATACTTGGTCCAGAGACAAGAAGGAAGGAGGGATGATCCTAGCTGAAAGCAGCTTTGACGAAAAAGTGTCGCAACCAAAAATCAATCATATACGCCGATTTAGCCCCAAAAAAACCCTAAGTTTAAATCCACCTAGGCTCGTTTCAGCCTCTTATAAAGGAACCTCGCGAAGAATCATTAACAGCATCAACTCCCCTCATATACACAGAATTAATAAGTCACACAGAAAAACGTTAAAGATTTCTTAAGGTTCTCCACTTTGTCCTTGCAGTTTTAATGAGATTCAACTAAAAAGACTTCACTCAAAGTGCGCCCGTAGCTCAATTGGATAGAGCATCTGACTACGGATCAGAAGGTTAGGAGTTCGAATCTTCTCGGGCGCGCCATCTTCTTCAAGGCAACAGCGACATCCCCTGCATAAGACGAAACGCGAACAAGCCCGGCATCGTCGGCGGTTCGTGCATCGCCCGCCGTTAAACGAGGCGGACGCAGGCCCGATCGTCGGCGACGTCGACCGGCCAGCCGAGATCGTCCCGGATGCGGCGCCTGAGCGCTTCGGCCGCCTCCGGTTCGCCATGAA
>DATKTE010000236.1:0-2600 GCA_035531295.1 Alphaproteobacteria bacterium | reverse complement strand
ATTTATGATATTTATTTCTTATAAATAGTATTACTAGTTTGACGGTGACTTGGTATAAGTAATTATATCATAAGAGTTTTTTTAAATCTGTCAGGTGTGTTAAGATTGACAAGCAAGCGTTCTTGACAAAAATATAACTATTTAATAAATATCGAAAGACGTCCTTGGTGATGATATATATTTTAAAAAATGGAGTTATTTATGAAAAGACAAATTATAACATTCATCCTCGGCGCAGCAGTTTTTGGAGCGAATCCAGCATTTGCTATGGATACAAACAATGAGGTAGACGGTAAATCAATTCCTGTTACAATCCCTTCAACGAATCCTTCAGAATCTGAGGCTGAAGAATTTTTGGAAACTTTGGACTCTCTTCAACTAGCTCTTCAAGAGGGGAAAAATAGAAAGCTCATAGAGCAGACCAAGCCCTATTGGGGAGTGGAGATAGATTATACCCATAGATCTAATTAATCACACCATATTCAATGGGAAATACTCATTAATCTGCCCTAAACCTTGGATCCCCGGCATTTACTATCTCACCGTGCACCTTACAGTCTGGCTCTGCTAGGCATACAAATGCTTCTGTAATATCTTCAGGTGCGGGGAGGGTGAGCGGATCTTCCCCCGGCATGGCTTCTGCACGCATGGCTGTTCGGGTGATGCCGGGATTGATAAGATTGACCTTAAAGCCCGTATGTCGGACCTCCGCTGCATAGGTTTTAACCATCATCTCAAGGGCAGACTTGCTGACCGCATAGGCTCCCCAATAGGGGTTAGGGTGAGATGTGACGCCACTTGTGACAAAGGCAAGCCTGGCCTTACCTGCTTGAATTAAAAGGGGCTCAAAAGCCCTTAAGAGATGCCAATTGGCATGAAGATTCGTGGTCATTACTTGGTGCCAGATGCTGGGCTTGATATGAGTTACAGGAGTTAGTCCCCCCAAAATACCCGCATTTCCAATTAAAATATCGAGCTTTCCAAAACGTATCGCGATGGATTTTGCAAAATCGTCGATACGAGGGAGATCGGTAAGATCAAAAGGAACCAAGACGGCAGGTGGGCCATATTTTTGAATCTCATCATCCACGGCTTCTAGATCAGAAGAGGATCGGGCAACGAGGATGAGTTGGGCACCTTCTTGGGCAAATCGTTTCGCAACGGCTGCGCCTATGCCACGGGACGCACCCGTAATGAGGGCAATTTTATCTTTCAGTCTCTGCTTCATTCGTCTCGATCAATTTTTCTAAATCCTCTTTTTTTTCCTCCACAGGAGGTGCTTTTAACGGAGAAGTCGGCTTCAAAGTGGACAGGTTTTTAACAGTTTCTTCTAGGTTTGGAAGACTATTTTCAAGTAAATCTTTAGCATCAAGAGGATCAATGGTTGTGGCCTGCTTAAGATCACGAGGGAGATAATCTTTTGGAATAAGGTGCTTAAGTTCTAGAGCCCCTTTGGCAATCCAAGGCATAAACCGTGCAGTTGCTACGCTTTGCGGGATGTCTTTTGGTTGATAAAAAAAACTCATGGTCAGATAGGCCAGGCAGACAACTAACACACCTCTTACAAGCCCAAAGACAAGACCTAGAGAACGATCAAGCCCTCCAAGCATACTTCCCTTAACGCTTGATGAAATAAGGCGACTTATCAGAATAAAGACAGCCAGAGAAATAATGAACAAAACACCAGCTATAACTAAATCTGCCACCATTGGACTGTGGATGTACTGGCGACCTAAAGGTCTGAAGAGGGGAAGGCCATAGAAAACAACGGCAAAAGCTCCAATCCAGCCTGCAATCCCCAGAACTTCTCGCGTTGCCCCGCGTAGGATACCGATGAGTATGGAAACTCCAATGATACCAATGACGGCAAGATCAATACTATTAAAGCTCGAAAAGAACATGTTTATCCTCCGTATGCCTGACGAGGCACGGGTTTAGCTTCTAGATAATTAGCAAGTTCTGCAATATGCGCAAGAGGAATCAGTGCCATTTCTGGCATGGAAAAGGATTTAGAAGGTTTGGGTATAAAGGCTGTTTTAAATCCTAGTTTGAAGGCTTCCTTAAGGCGGGCTTCTTGTTGGCTAACAGGTCGAATTTCACCTGATAAACCGATCTCTCCAAAAAAGACAGCGTCCCTAGGAAGGGAAGTATTGGCAAGAGAAGAAAGAAGGGAAGCGGCTACAGCCAAATCAGCAGCAGGTTCCGAGATCCGAAGGCCGCCCGCTACATTTAAAAAAACATCTCGATTGCCGCAAACAAGTTCACATCTTGCCTCAAGAACCGCTAAAATCATGGAAAGTCGACCCGAATCCCAACCCACCACAGCACGGCGAGGATTTCCAAGGGAAGAGGGGGCAATCAGGCTTTGAATTTCGACAAGCAGCGGGCGTGTGCCTTCAATTCCTGCAAAAACACAGGATCCTGTTACATCCTCTGTTCGATGGGGAAGAAAGAGAGCTGAAGGGTTAGAGACTTCCTGAAGACCCTTGTCAGTCATTTCAAAAACACCTATCTCATCCGTTGGACCAAAGCGGTTTTTGACGGAGCGAAGAATCCGGAAATGATGACCTCTTTCTCCTTCGAAATAAAGGACAGTGTCA
>DATKTE010000235.1:0-2583 GCA_035531295.1 Alphaproteobacteria bacterium | reverse complement strand
TTGACTTGAAAGGGATTGAAGACAGGATTCTTGAATTTCCTGTTCCTGAGGGAGATTATACGAGTATTCGTGGTATTCCTGGAAAAGCACTTTATCTTTCTCGCCCTCTCCAAAGTGCTTTGGGAGGAGAAGATAATGATCCCTCTATGCTTGGGAGTATAGAATGTTATGATTTTGTGACAAAGAAGGAAGAGACCCTGATTCCCAAAGTTTCTTCCTTTACCCTTTCAGGAGATTCTCAATGGCTTTGTTATTACGCCGCCAAAAAACTCAGGGTAGTTAAAGCTGGCGAAAAACCTCAAGATAACGACCCTTCATACCGTAAGGGTGGATGGATTGATCTCAATCGAGTAAAAGTATCTGTAATGCCTCCAAAAGAATGGGCTCAAATTTTTGATGAAGTCTGGCGCCTTCAGAAAGATTTCTTCTGGACAGAAGATATGTCCAAAGTGGATTGGAACGGAATATATAAACGTTACCGTCCCCTTTTAGATCGGATTGCAACGCGTGGAGAGCTCTCGGATCTTATTTCTGAAATGCATGGGGAGCTCGGCACTTCTCATGCCTACGTCTTTGGCGGTGATTTTCGCTATTCTCCGCAATACCCCCTAGGAGATTTGGGGGCAGATTTCATCTTCGATAAAGCTCAAAAAGCATATCGAATTTCAAATATTGCAAAAGGAGATCGTTGGGCACCTCATCAAACATCCCCTCTAACCTCTCCGGGTCTTGGGATTAGTGAAGGGGACTTCCTACTTGCTCTAAACGGCCAGCTCCTTGACGAAAATATATCGCCAGAAAAATTGTTGGTGAACCAAGCTCGTAATGTTGTTTCACTTGCAGTAAGGAGTGGCAAGAAAAAGGCAAGAAGCGTTTTCGTCAAAACACTTGCTTCTCAAACACCCGTGCGTTATCGGGATTGGGTTGAAAAAAATAGGGCTTATGTTCACGAAAAAACTAAAGGCCGTATCGGATATATTCATATTCCTGATATGAGTGTTAAAGGTTTCGCAGAATTTCACCGCAGCTTTTTAGCGGAACTTAGTCGAGAGGGACTTATTATTGACGTCCGTTTTAATGGAGGCGGCAATGTATCAGGCCTTCTTCTCGAAAAGCTTGGTCGCAAACGCCTCGGGTACGATCAAACCCGGTGGTGGGGCTCGATGCCGTATCCTTTAGAGTCGCCCACCGGCCCAATGGTTGCACTTACTAATGAGTATGCAGGATCCGATGGTGATATCTTTTGTCATAGCTTTAAAGTATTAAAACTCGGGCCACTTATTGGAAAGAGAACCTGGGGAGGTGTTATCGGGATTTGGTCGCGCCACGGCCTTGTTGATGGTGGAGCAACGACCCAACCGGAATTTTCTTTTTGGTTTAACGATGTGGGTTGGGGCGTAGAAAACTATGGCGTTGATCCCGATATAGAAGTTGAAATTACACCACAAGATTATATCAAGGGGGTGGATCCTCAACTCGATCGCGGGATTGCGGAAGTTTTAGCTATTTTAAAGACCTCTCCCCCTCCCAAACCGTTTTCAACGGAACGTCCTAATCTTGCGCCACCTAAGCTTGAAAAATGAGAAATTAGTCACTTTCATCTGCTGAGGTAAAAAGAGACTTACGCGAAGCAGGATGTTTAGCTTTCTTAGGAGGCTGAACATCCTCAGCAAGCTGAGCATGCATTTTTGCTAGGGTTTTCCATATTTTGGTTCGATCGTCATTAAATTTAGAGCGGGGAATTAGTGACTTTCCTCTTCTGAAATGGAGAAGATTTGTAAAGGTCTCCTGACCAGTACAACAGAGTGTTTCGGCTTCCTCAGTTGAAAGGCCCGAATGAACAACTTGAATCGATCCATTGCTCTTTTTCTCTATAATATAGCGGGCATTGGTTCCCATATGACATGTTTGAGTCAATAAAACATAGGGGTCTTCCTCTGTACCTATGCCTTTTTGTGTAAGGTGGTGAACCTGTACGGCATAGGCTCTTTGCAATTTTCGAATTGATTTAACCGTGGGTGCATCTAGTTCATCTAGGGCTTTACGCTCTGAAATACCTTTATAAGCGACTACAGCAGCTCCTCTTAATGCCCGTTCAAAATTTGTTTCCCATTTCAACTTATTTTTGTTTTTTGTTAAAATAAAATCATCCCAGCGAATAAGATTGTTGGGGTAGTATACAACCATTCCTTCAATATACAGTTTTTTGAAATGGTCTGTCCCTTTAACAGACTTAAGTAAAAGGGGGCGAGCAACTGGTGAATCCACGGGAGCTTTTAAAGTGACTAAGAGATCTCTTGCCTCTTTAAAACATTTTTTCTCCTTTGTGACAGGAGATTCGATGGGGTCTTGCAGAAAGCCAGGTTGGTTTTTTGCTTCAATTTTGGTTTTCTTTAATGGGCTACTATGTTTATGTGGGGTTGAAACTTTGTTTTTTATTTCTTGGAGAGGCCTTTTTCTATTCGAAGATTTGAGTTTTTCTTTTTTTACCGTATTTTTCTTTACTTTTACGGGTGTTGGAAACCTCTTTGTTGAGTGGTTCTTCTCTTTTTTAGAAATTTTAGATTTTGTTTTTCTTTTTGG
>DATKTE010000234.1:0-3177 GCA_035531295.1 Alphaproteobacteria bacterium | reverse complement strand
CTTCCCACCCTAAGCCCGAAGCACCGAGGGTCGGGCTTTCCCAGTCATCCTCGACAAAGCGAATGTCATGGAGTGTGGGGTCAAGGCCGATATATTTTAAACTCTCAAGATAGATATCTTGAACGTTATCGGGAGAAGGCTTTAAGAGAACCTGATATTGGTGATGGCGATAAAGACGGTTCGGATTTTCTCCATAACGTCCATCAGCGGGTCTTCGTGAAGGCTGAACATAAGCCGCACGCCATGGCTTTGGCCCTAAGGCTTTTAAGGTTGTGGCCGGGTGGAACGTACCCGCACCCACTTCAGCATCATAAGGTTGCAGAATGACACAGCCCTTCTGAGCCCAGAATTCTTGAAGTTTTAAGATAACAGTTTGAAAGTCAGTTTTCATGGAAATTACACTACTCATCATGAGCCTTGATGGTCAAGGCCTCTAGTGCACAATATCTTTTTTAAATAACACCTTCGGGATTGTTTTTAGAAAGACATAGATATCAAAGCAAAAAGAGCGCTTTTCGATGTACTCTTTTTCAAGTGCCACGCGTCTTTCAATTGTCACAAAATCACGCCCATTAATTTGCGCCCATCCCGTAAGGCCTGGTTTCTGAAGATGAATGCCCTCTTGAGTGCGAAGAGCAAGAAGGTCTTCTTCATTTGCAAGGACAGGGCGTGGACCAACAAAGCTCATATCTCCTTTGAGGATAGTCCAAAGCTGAGGGAGTTCATCGAGTGACGTTTTCCTTAACAGAGGTCCGATAGGCGTTAAGTATAGTTCCGGCTGGGTCATACGTCGGGTTGCAAGAGAGGGGGTATCAACCTTCATTGTTCGAAACTTGGGCATTTTGAAAATTTTATTATGCCTTCCTACCCGATCAGACCAATAGATGACGGGTCCTTCAGAGGTAAGCTTTATCGCGAGTGAAATTATTAAAGCAAGCGGAAGCAAACAAATTCCAATGACAGTGGCAATAATAATATCGAAAATTCTTTTCATGAATAACTTTTGCCAAATTTATTAAAATATTTCAAGTCATCAAATGAGCTTTAGTTGTTTATTGAGGATGAGTTGCTCCATGTTGTCTTATACCAAATAAGTAAATTAATCTAACCGGACGGCGTCATCCCGGAAATTAAAAAATCTTAGGCGAAAGCCTTAGATTTTGTTAATATCCGGGACCTAGAGAAAACTTTGTACCACAGAAAGTTGATGACGCTATCGTAAGGAGAACGTCCTCTTTTCGATCGCTCAGAGAAACGCAACCCTTCTGCGATTTCTGAACGTAAAACCTCCAAATCTAAAACTTCTTTCAGCATTTCTAATGGTCCACCAAACTTTGAAAGACTTTCAAGGTCTCATGGGCCAAGATCAAAAAATACCCTGGAAAGAACATTGGACTACCGCCATTCCTCAATCTTTAAACCAAGCCTGATTCGCATATAGTTTCCACGCGTTCCCTCTGTGACGGGGGCTATAGAAATTCTATTAAATCTCCTAGAAAGGGCTCAAAATGTTATTTTTTAAAAAATGATGGGTAGTAAGATAGCTCATTTCTTAAGTTGACCCTTATGCGCTGAAGGCGGGGACGGCAACTGCTTCATATTATCCTTATGCGCCGAAGGTGGGGACGGCAACGGCTTCATATTATCCTTATGCGCTGAAGGCGGGGATGGCAACTGCTTCATATTAGGCTTTGCAGTCAGAGATTTTTGCGACCACTCACACCAAAAATTGTTATTCGTATCGGAATGATTAAGTTTAATACTTATTTCTTTATTAATATCAAGATTTTTGAATTGGTCGCTGGAACACACCGTATTATAGTTCCCATTGTATGCATCATCTGCTTCAACTTGAATACCATTATTTATTATGTCACGAGAATCAAACCAATCACAGTGCTTTTTACCGCATTCTTCTCCTTTTGGACAGACAACTTTTATTATGTTGCTCACGTGATCACCAATGACTCCCCACTGGATATTCGATCCTACGTAAGCTTGAATACAAACATGAGTTGTCTGGCCGTCTGCTTGGGCAGTTGAAAAGGAAAAAAACGCCGTGGAAAAGAATAGAGCGCCAATCATAATATCATTTAATTTCATGTAACTCATAGTTCTCTCCATAATTAATTTTTCTATTAAAAAGGTAGCAATAAGATCTTAGCTAAAATTTGTATTTATGATGACTTAAATAAGTTAATTAAATATTAAAACGACTCGTAATTTTTTGGTTACTTAACAAAAGGATGATGACGTGACAAAATCCAAAAAACCAAGGGAGAGAAATGTCATCTCTGAATTAATATGTAAAAGGTGCCACCTTACAAGAAACGTTAAAAGCGGGTATACCCGGGGTCTGTAGAGATATAAATTTAAGGAATGTGAGAGTCATTTTACAAACACTAAACGACGAGGAATTCATCCAGCTCTTAAATCATTTGCTATCATTCTTTAGTTAAGTGTTCCCTTTTTTGAAGAAGTCTTGCGCCACTATACTTTTATAAACCCCACCATCTCCTGAATTTCTTTTAAATTTTGTAAAGCAAGCTCTCTGGCCTTGTCAGAGCCTTTCTTAAGAATGGCATCGAGATAGGTTTGATCGTCAAGAAGAGAGAGCATACGTTGACGAATAGGCTCCATCACCGTGATAATTTGATCGGTGAGATTTTTCTTAAAAGGAGCAAAAGTTGAGCCTTCAAATTGAAGGCATACCTCTTCTAAACTTTGATCAGACAAAGCTGCATAAATTCCTAAAAGGTTGAGAGCTTCTGGACGCGTTTCCATCGCTTTTGGCGTTCCTGCGATTGGATCTGGATCGGTTCTGGCTTTACGAATCTTAAGGGCAATCGTGTCCGGATCATCCATAAAATGTATACGACTATAGTCAGAAGGATCCGATTTGCTCATTTTCGAGGTTCCATCCCTCAGGCTCATAATCCGTGCTGCCGTTTTTAAAATAATAGGCTCGGGAAGCTCAAAATACTCGACCCCATACTGTCGATTAAAAGCTCCTGCTATGTCTCGGGCAAGTTCAATGTGTTGTTTCTGGTCTTCTCCGATAGGAACGTGGGTTGCTTTATAAATGAGGATATCTGCGGCTTGAAGAACGGGGTAGGCGTATAGGCCAAGATTCGCATTTTCTTTTTGTTTGCCTGCTTTTTCCTTGAATTGGGTCAT
>DATKTE010000233.1:0-5328 GCA_035531295.1 Alphaproteobacteria bacterium | reverse complement strand
AGCCTATCTCCTGCTTCAGGCAGTTCAGAAAAACGTAATTTCTTACGAGTAGAAAAATATTGACCTTTTCCTGTCAACGTATGAAACTTTCTTTTTTGTGCAGTTGAATCTTTTTTCTCTAATTGGATAACAACTTCTTTGGGCAGCTGAGGAACATATTCGTCAGCAGCTAAAAATTTCTTAATATCTGTAGGATGAGAATATGTTTTCCGAGTATGGTATGTATTTGGTGAAGGTACTTCGGTTGTAACGCTCTTAAAGCTTCCAGGCTTCGCTAAGTTTCCAACCATGCGGTGACCAAAGTTTGGTTCTAAAGTCTCTTCCCTTAATAAATTGAGACCGTTCCCAAAAATAAGAACGAATGTTCGTTTTTTATTCGTTTTTGTAAATAAAAGAGCGCCTTTAGGGATTAGAGTAAGATCTTTCTTATAATCGTAATTAAAGGCATCCAACACAGTCTGCATGGGTTTGCTTGGCCCCACATAACCCTGGGAGACAACTAAAGTAAATCCATCTACTGGGTCACATATTTTAGGTTTTTTATCCATTTTTAAAGCAGTTTTGAAATCTTCAAATTCTTTTCGAAGAAAGGTCATGCTTGAAGGATGTAAAAGTTTTTCTCCTTCTTCTACTGGTCTTTCATCATTTAAGTCACTCGATAAGGAGGGGGGATTCTCATTTGGAGCCCCTCCTTCCGAAGCATCCTGAGATTCTTGATTCTCATTTTGAACTGATTCGCTGAAATCCTCTGTTGTTTGTTGAGAAGAGGGTGATCTTTCTTCTCCACTTATATCTTCTTCCTCTTCTTCTGAACTATAATTAAGAGAATCTTGCACAATTGGTATAAACGGTAGTCCTTTTTTCTCGTATGCTAAGCGTTCGAAAAAACCTTCTTCTTCAAGTCTATCTTTATATTGCTTTATAAATGCGAGCCTAGCTTTATTACGATGTACAAAGGAGAGATCAGGTCTTTCTTGACCACTTTCTACCTCTTTTACAGTTTGTTTATGCAACTTTCTTAGCTCTAATGTACCTTTTGGGTGGCAAGTACTTTCTAATGGGCCTGTAATACGGTTAAGTAGGTCTTCTGCGACAATAACTCCACAAGAAATTCCATCTTGTTGTCGTTTTTTATAAAGGCTTAGTGCATTTGCAATAGCGAGGAATTTAGCTTCAGAATGATGCATTCTCAAATGTTCTTCACTTATTCTTTTTTGGATAACTTCTTGGAGTTCTAAAAAATTATCCTTTTTCATTATCCCTTTACCCATTGGATTATGAGCAAATATCTCAATTGTATAGTTTTCTCCATTTTTATGAATTCGAATTTCTCCTAAAAGCCAATGGTCATTCGGCCGGTTATAAGGAAACAGGATTTTTCCATGGGCTTCCTCTTGGCTCAATAAAATTGGAAGAAGCTCCTTAAGAGCATCATTCCTTGTTTCCTGTATTTTTATTAATTCTTCTTGGAATCTTTTGCGAATTTCTTCTATATTTTCGTCTCCTTTCTCCTTGAGAATATCATAAATAAAATCAAAGTTACTTTCTGCTCCTTGAAGTTCTTGAAGCGTAGCAAGAAGCTTACCATAGGGGTTCTCTTCATTTGTTAAATCAAGACCAAGAAGTTTTTCAAAAACCTCTTCTGGCTCAGTTTTGTATGAACTTTGGTCTAAGTAAGAACTTATGTGAGAGTAAGAAATGCGGCCATCTCTCTTTTCAGACTTTTTCCCGTCTGTATCTACGGCAGGGGCTAAAGCTACCCTAAACTCATGCCCGTCTACAGTATCAGAGATAAGGTTATCTTCGGCTCCTTTCAAGGCAAGGAGATACTCACACCCCTTAGCATATGTAAACCTTGGATGAGAAAGAAGAGCACATCGAATATATGCTGAAATATCCTGATCATCATATTCCAGATGCTCATAAGATTCTATAAGATAAGGGCGAAAGGTGTTTTTTGACGAAGGTTCTGATTCATCTCTTTCCTCTAGCGGGGGAGAAGATCTTTCTAACAGAGTTCCTTCGCTTTCACCTATAAGAGGTGGAGATTCATTTTTTGAGGGTTCACTGGATCTTGTTGCTTCGAGATTTTCTTCTTTAGCATTGAAATCTTCTGTTTCATTTCGTGTTAACGAAGAAGAGGAGTTGTTCGTTGATTGTTGGTTCTTCTTATAATTTTTTTTCAGACTCCTAACCAATAAAGCTTCTTCTCCTTGGGGCCCTTTAACCGTTTTCTCTTTGCCTTTGGGAGTCATTTTCTTCTGTAAGCTCTGTGTTTCTCGACTCTCTTCTTCTGATAAGTTAAGGTTTTTCTGGTCCTTACCACTGGCCCATACGAGAGATATATTGTAGGTAAAATATAATAAAAATATAATAGTCGTTAACTTTATATTATTTAAACATAACACTCTTATCATAAGTTTTTCCTTTTAATTTATATTTATAATAAAAAAGTAACTATTCATATAAAGTTATAATATGTAGATTTTTCAACTAAACAATAATGGGAGTTTATTAAAAATTGGTAAATCTTAAACATAAAAAAGCTAACAACTTTCTTTCAACATCCATAAACAAAATTTCTCTATTTCTCAAATACATCAGAGAAATTATATTATTGGAAGATCCCAGCTATTTGCAACGTTCTCAACTTATCAGAATTGTAATCTTAAGAAATGTCTTAACCATGTTGAAAAATGGGCTCTCAGTTTTGGATACTAAATAAATTATAGGAAAAGCCTCTGGTATCAGAGACCATACGAATCCGCTCTTTTAAACTTTTTATATTTTATATCTTTTGGAGCGGGCCTCTACCCCCAAGACAATTTTCCTTTCGTGAGAAGGCAACTCAAAATCTTGCCAAGACCTCTGGTAATCTTCATATGGACTACCTATTAAAGGTAAAATTCCGTGAAAAAGACCATCAGAAGAATCTTGTGGCTTAATCTCAAAAACATAGGGCCACACTATTAATCCTTCCATACAGAGATATTCCCCCGAGTCTAAGGATACACATAAGAAGCCTGTTTCTTCTTTTTTTCCAAAACCCACAAGCCTGTTATAAAGTTTTCGATAAAAAATCTGATAAAAGTGCATGATTTCATCTGTATCATAAAGAGGGCTCTCTTTTTCAACAGAAAGAGAGATGATGCACCTCCACATAGATTCCTGGGGAGAGATGAAGTCGGCAAGGGTTTTGACAAGCTCAGGGGGAAAATCGTTAAGTTTTTTTTTAAGAAGAAGCGCTCCCCCATAAACGCCTGTCTCTCTATCATCGTTAAGAATAAAAGTAGCCGCATTTTGATCTTTCTGAGAAAGTCCGAGTGAAGAACAGGATCTTGTGAGGTCCATAAAGCGATCAATGAGACTCTTATAAAAACAGTGGTAATTTGGCTCGATGATTTTAAACATAAACGCTCCCTTATTAATTTGAAAATCGCTGGCATCGTACATTTAGAGGTAATTTTTTATTAATCTTGCTCCGCGATCGAACTTTTAAGCTTTTTCCCTAAACTCTTTTCATGCTTGATAGTGTTACCCTCTCTGTCCTTCTTCAGGCCCAAAAGAATTCTCCTACCCTATTGAAAGTGAGACCTAATTCGAAAAAGGGTAATGTATGAGAATTGTTGAGTCAATATTTATTGAAAATCATATTATGTTTTTTACAAAATATTAATAATATGAACATTCATAAAGGCTCTTAGACAAAGCAGTAGAAAATGGAAAACAGCGGTTGGGTAGGGTATATTTTTGAATAACTTTTTACCTAGAACAAAATATACCTAAATGTTAAAGTGAGTTATTCATGCAGAAAAATAAGCACTAGGACTTTTGTGAAGGGAATAAACTTAAACCTTTTGAGCACCTTTTTTTCTGTTTATAAGCTCAGATCTTATACGAAAGCCAGTGCTTCTCTAGAATGCACACCTTCAAACATTAGTCAAAAAATCCAAAGACTTGAACAGATTATAGGTTCAATACTGTTCGTGAAGAGAAAGAAGAGTCTTGATCCAACAGAGGAAGCTCATAAATTGTTTGAAAAAACCTACAAGCATTTTCATTCCATTGAAGCAGAAATAAGCTCTTTTAAAAGTGGGCAAACCAATTCTCATCTAGAAATTCTTACCTCCACAGGGGCTTCGCTTGTGTGGTTAATTTCAGAGATCAGTAATTTCACAGAGAAACAGGACAGCTTTAGTTTTAGCCTTCACACAACTGAAGATAGTACGCTCCATCCAGACAGTTCTTTTGACCTCGTGGCTCTTCCTCAAAACTTAGAGCTTCCAAATTATAAGAAAATTGCAGCCACATCATTTACAACAAAACTTTATAGCTCTCAGAGATACATAGACAAATTTGGGGTTCCTCAGACGCCTGAAGATTTAGATAATCATCGGCTGATTTCTTTCTACCACAAAAGTAACATTTACCGCGGAGATCCTGACTGGCACTTAAGAGTTGGAAGGCCTCCTTCAGATCCAAGAAGACCTTTTATGGTTGTGAACAATATGATGGGAATAGGTCAAGCTGTTGGTTGTGGTTTGGGGATTGCGGCCCTGACAGACAACAACCCATATATTCATTCCCATAGCCTCATTTGCATTCTGCCACAATTAACAAGTCCAACATCTACTCTCTATATTTTCTATAATCCAACGTTAGGGAATAATCCCTTTATAAAGGAAATTATACAAAAGAAGCTCGTAAATTCATAAGTTATACGTATGCATGCCCTTTTTAAAATGCTTTGAAAAAACATGTTTCTTATGCTTCTATGCAGATTATCAAATCTCGTTAAATTCAGGGAGAAGAGTGAGATTTTAAAGTATGGATTTTTCCTTTTAGTTCTGATTTTTGGGGCTCCTTCATGGTTACTGGTAAAGTACCAAGTCTCTTCTATGACGGCAGAATTTTCCGTTGGTCTGCGTTTTTTAATGGCTTCTCTTATTCTTGAATTTTGCAGACTCATTTTTGATTCTGAAAAAACAAAGCTTTCTTTAAAAGATTGGCAATTTATTCTTATCCAAGGAATATTTCTTTTTTCTATTAATTTTTGGCTCTGCTATTACTCAAGTCGGTACATCATCTCTGGTCTTATCGCCGTAACCGTTTCCACCATGATTATTCCGAATTTAATCTTTGGAAAGTTGTTTTTAAGTGTTCCCTTTCGTTTACAAACCATAACAGGCGCATTCCTAGGTATCGTGGGTGTATGCATACTTTTTTTGCAAGAGCTTCTTATGCTTACAGACAATCTGAATCTTTTGAAGGGATTTTTACTTGCTTTTTTAAGCACTTTTTTTTCCGTTATTGGCACGCAAGCGTCCG
>DATKTE010000232.1:0-16848 GCA_035531295.1 Alphaproteobacteria bacterium | reverse complement strand
CCTAAAGCTGAGCTCGGATTTGGGGAACACGTTCCCGCCTTCATGAATCCAAAGGCTAGGGGAGAATAGCGGGACGTCTTTGCAAGGACGGGAATGAACGACTAGGGGACAAATAGGGAGTTATGAGCAGCGGCCATCACCCGACTGCATATTGAGCATTAAATCCATTGGTGACCCCATCCCCGTCAAGAGCGGAGTTGCTCATGAAAAAAAAGGGCCCTTGCATTACACTAAATGTATTTGCAAAGGCCCTAGTTTAAACAGTAAATTTAAAATATTGCTATTTTCCCATCTTTTTCTTCTTTCCGAATTTTAAAACTTTCTTAATATTCCGCTCAACTCTTGCGCCATCACGAACCTTCCCCCCAAGTGGAATTTGTCCAAGTGCATCATATACGGTTAGCGGTTTAGCTACTTGGCGAGCCCTTCCTTCTGCCTGCTGTTGAGCTAAAGCCGCTGCTATTCGAGCTTGATTGGCCGCCTCTAGTTCCCTTTTTGCATTTTCCAATGCAAGGCGTGCTTGCTCAGCTTGTTCAGCTTGTTCAGCTCGCCTTTTGTCTTCTTCAACTGCTTCTCTAACGCTCTTGGCTTCTCTAATCATTCTGGCCGTCTCTTCTTCTAACCGAGCTTTCTCTAATTCTTCATTTCTCAGTTGTTGAGCTGCTAAAAGATCTTCCAGTTCTTTAGATTTCTTTTCTTTTTGCATTAGTTCTTTATGTTCCTGACGATGTCGTTCCCCCATCATTTCCGCAAATTTTTTCTGATGCGCAGCTTCCATATCTTGGAGATCCTTAAGGAAACCAGCAGAAGACTCCTCTGATTCATCAGGCATTTTCACAGGGACAAGAGGAACGAACCGCGGCTTCTCATCTGATTCTTCTGATAGTAGTTGCCTAAAGGGTCCTTGTTGCGCTAATTCTTCTTCATTTCTTAAAATGCCACTCAAATTAAAGCCTGGTGGGTTAACGCTATACGCTGTTTGTGTAGCATCAGTAGCTGGCTGGGCCTGTCCCTTTTCTTTTAAATCTTCAGGTGAGTTTGACTTAAGCGTACCCCTAATTGTTATCTTAGGTAAATCACTTGGTGTTTCTAAAGGCCCATCTAGCACCGCAAAGCTTGCTGTAGTTCCCAGCAAGCTCATAAAGGCAGTTACCGTTACTATTTTCTTAAAATCTATCATTATATTCTCCTTGTCATGCGTAACACTTGTTATCCCAACAAAAGCGAGTATTGCAATACCTTGTGGGAAACGGGTAATGCACCACTAATAAATGATAGATTTTGCTTTTTTTCAACCCTATTTAAGTATTAATTTCTGTACAAATATAAACCATTAAATATGGAGCCCAGAGTATGGACTATTTTGTTTGAGCTTTATTGACAAACTCCCGTAAAGCTATCTGGGCTTTTCTAAATTCGATTTGAAGAGGATCTGCATCGTCGACAAGTCTTTCACCTGACGCCGTTAGAATGAGTGCGTTCTCAAAAATTTCGTTTGCCACCAGACCATAGTCTTTGACTACTTCTTGAAATGACATTCGCATCGAGGTTGAAGGCAAATAACTTGAATAGGCTTTGGATTTGAAAGATACCTGGTTTTTTCTCGTAAATTTTGTAATTTCCTTTTGACTAAACCCCCTTTGTTCTCTTAGTTCCTTTCTAATTTCTTTTGAAACGTATTCATCGTTCCTTAGCCCTCTTTTGCGAGGATGAAAAAGTTCCCCCTTTGACCATATGCCTTCACAATTCATAAGAGGAGGAGTTTTCTCTCGCTTTTCGGCGATTGGTAAATGAAAAAATTGAGAGTATCGCCCAGTGTATAAATCTTCCCTATTTAGTGTTATGGCATACACCATGCGTTTATCAGGTTTTGCACGATAAAACTGATAGGTACATGCTGACAGTCCTGAATTATCTCTTATAGCCCCAGCTAGTATAGAAGATGCAAATGAAATTTCAGCCGTTTTATCAAAGCTTGGAATTCCTTTATTAATCCAGAAAGGGGAATCTAATACTGAAAGCGTTTGGTCTGGAGATATCTCAACTTCGAGTCCAGGAGTTGCTCGAAAGAAGGCAATTTGATTATTTCTTAGGGCTTGCAATTCGATTTCTACGCATTTTGAGAGTAAGGATGGTTGCCCTTCTTCCAACTGCCTATATTCTTTAAAAAGACCCTTTAAGATAGTGAAAGTTAAATCACAAACACTCCACTCACTGATCTCTTGATTTAATTCATTTGTTAGATGGCGCAGCCTTTTATTTAGGTCTTGAGTATAAAATTCTTCGAGCGCGTCTTGGTAGCGTTCGTCTAGGATATCCAAAAGTTCATTTGGATTATTTTGAGGTGAATATCTATCCTTTAACTCTTGTCTTTTTTTCTCCCATTCGTTTTTCGTTTTTTGGGTTTCTAGATAAGTAAACCAGCATTTAGGTGAATACCTTTCAAAACTAGCCTCAAAGGATTCAAATTCCTGATCTCGTCCTTCTCCTTTAAACATATTAAAAATGGGTTCCAAGAATGCCTGAGTTAAAATTTGCGAATCAGCATTATGATCATATGAGCTCAGGGCTTGACTCGTATCTTTACTAACATGATAATAAAGATCTGCTGCTAGTTCATAAGAATTATTATGCATAAATCTTTTTAAAGTATTTTCAAAATTTTTGTTAATGAGAAAATTTTTAATAACACTTAGGTCCCATAAGGTGGTGGAAATAATATTCGTACTAAATGTTAAATCAGGATAACTTTCTTTTATACGTTTTGTTATTATTTCAGTTTGTTCTTTGGGATTTGCGCCTAATTCTTGATCAAGATTGTATCCTTTTTGACTTTTACGCTCTATAGATGCAGATGCAGTTTCTTTAACTAAGATTTTATACACACCTTGCTTAATGACAGCTTTTTGAGATGGATCGAGCTCTTCTGCAAAATCAATATCTATAACAACAGTTGCTTGTGAAGCAAAACTCGTAAAAACAAATAACAATACAAACATATAAAAATAATTTTTCATAATCAACACCTATAAATATACGCAGACACTATTTAAGTAGGAAGTAAATGCTATATTTCAAGGCTAATTACTTGTTCTCTAAAAGTTCTTGATATAAAGCAATAGTTTTTGAAGACATAGATTCTTTAGAAAAATACGTTTTAACGCGAGTGCGACCTTTTTCTCCCATTTCTTCTAAACTCTTTTTCGGGAGGTCAAGTGCGTAATCTATGGCTTTTGCCAAGGCTATTGAATCTCCTGGGGGGGTGAGCCATCCCGTTACACCCGCTTCGATAACTTCACTGGCAGCCCCGTGATTAGAGGCAATAATAGGTTTCTTCATGGCTTGAGCTTCAGCCATAAGCCGTCCAAAGCCTTCTGGAGCGAGGGAAGGGCAGACAATCATATCAGCCAATTGATAGGCAACAGCAATGTCAGTGCAATGTGGCATCCATTTGACGCGATCTTCGAGACCCAACGACGCAGCGAATTGCATCAGGTTTCCTCTATAAGATTCGTGCCCTTGTGCGGACCCCACAAAGACAGCGATTACATCTAAGTGCTTCGTCAGGAAAAGAGCTTCTACCAGTATATTTTGCCCTTTTGTTCGGCTTATTCGTCCTGGTAGGAGAAGTATGCGTTTGTCAGAAGGCAACCCCCAGCTTTCACGCAAGTCCTGCACGGTCTGATTTGAGATGGTAGCAGGATCAAAGTAATGAAAATCTGTTCCCCGCTGAATAAGACGAATTTTAGAAGAGTCATACCAGGAATAGTCTGCGTATCTTTCACTGATATGATTTTGAATAAATTGTGAAATGGCGATGACGCGATCCCCTTTAGCCATAACAGAATTATATAATTTCTTCAAAATTGTTTTAGCACTGTAGGCCGCGTGATATGTTGTTACAAAAGGAATTTTGAGGTCGCGTGCTGCCTTATAGGCACTCCAAGCCGGAGCCCGAGAGCGAACGTGTACAATGTCGACTTTTTCTTTAAGGATGAGCTCTTTTAGGAGTTTTGTGTTCTTTGAAATTTGAAATGGATTTTTGGTATCAAGAGGTAAATTTCTAAATTCAACACCTTTTGCCAGCGCATGCTTAGCCATTGCCCCTGGCCTAGCAGCAATCAAAGCTTTGCCTCCAGCAGATACGATGGCATTCGCTATTTCTAACGTTTCGATTTCTACACCTCCGCTTTCAAGCGCAGGAATGACTTGCAAGATTGTTGGTCTCATATTAAAGGATTGATATGAAAAACCATCTGAAAAGGTTGGCAATGAACCACACTCCTTTTTCTACCCCTTTAAAATATTCTAAGCTTGAACGGGGAAGCTCTAGCTTTATAGCGTATAATCGTCTTGATAAAAAGAATAAAAATCTTCCAGAAATACTTTTTTTGGGTGGTTTCTTTTCTGATATGACGGGAACTAAAGCCACGTTTATAGAGTCTCTTTGTGAAAACCGCGGTCAAACATACACACGGTTCGATTATTTCGGGCATGGATCATCATCTGGAAGCTTCGCCGAGGGAACCATTGGCCAATGGCTTTCTGATGCTCTTGCTATGATTGATGAAGTGACAAAAGGACCCTTGATCCTTGTCGGGTCAAGCATGGGTGGCTGGCTGATGACCCTTGCAGCTCTTGCACGACCTGAACGTGTTAAAGCCCTTATTGGCATTGCTTCTGCCCCTGATTTTACAGAAGAACTCGTTTGGGCGTCTTTGAATGAAAGCCAGCGCAAGGACTTTATTCGCCAGGGGATGATTCAAACACCCTCTCAATATGAACAGCAAGGATTTCCCATAACACTCCAATTGATTGAGGAGGGGAGAGGACATCTTGTGCTTCCTAAGGCCATTGACATTCATTGCCCCGTTCACCTCATCCATGGAAACGCAGATAAAGATGTTCCCTGGAGCCTTTCAAGCCGTCTTGCGCAGCGTATAAAAAGTCCTGAAGTCACTTTGACTTTGATCAAAAATGGAGATCACCGGCTGACTTCACCCTTGGCTCTTGGTCGACTCGCATCTGTTTTAAATGAAGTAAGCCAATTAGAAACAATCAATTGACAGAGGCCCTCATGGCCAGCTAGAAATTGAAGATGAAGTGTTGGAGGGGTGGCCGAGAGGCTGAAGGCGGCGGTTTGCTAAACCGTTATATGACGAAAGTCGTATCGTGGGTTCGAATCCCATCCCCTCCGCCATTTTTCAGGAGTTTTTGATAAGAAATTTTCTCCTTAAAATGGCTCCATGGGACACTCACGGGACACTAGAGAATAACAAAAACATCTGGCAAGAGACATTGAAGGTCCTCTGCTCATTCCTAAATCTCTGGGTTTTTTCTCTTAAATTTATGCAAACTGTCCCGCGAGTGTCCCATGTCACAATAAATATCCTACGTTTTGGTATTTATCCAACAAATATATAAAGAATCTAACGGTTTAAAACTGTGTTGCCATCTTTTATGCTTCGCTCTAGACTCATCTCATCAATGATGGATGACATATGGCAACACTCGAAAAACGACTCACTGCTGATGGAACGATAGGATACAGAGCGAAGGTTCGCCTAAAAGGCTTTCCGTCTCAATCGGCTACCTTTGAACGCAAAACAGATGCGAGAGAATGGGCAAAGCAGACGGAAGCCAGCATGCGAGAGGGGAGATACTTTAAGACTGCTGAAGCAAAAAAACATACGGTTGCAGATCTCATTGACAGACACCTCCGTGAAATTGAAAAGAAAAATCCTAAACGTTTTGTAGACGTTAGAAAATTATTGAATTGGTGGAGAGGAGAAATTGGGCCTTATCTCTTATCTGACCTGACGAGAGCTCTCATTATTGAACAGAGAGATAAACTGTTAAGCTCTAGAGCGAAAAACGACGGGCAACGTAGTCCCGCCACTGTCAATCGATATATGATGGCTCTCGGCCATGCTCTTACTATAGCGACTAATGAGTGGGAATGGATACAGGAAAATCCCATGAAGAAAATCTCTAATTTACCGGAACCTAGAGGCCGGGTTCGCTACTTAAACGCTGAGGAACGCGAACGCCTTCTGCAGGTCTGTAAGGCATCAACCAATCCTCAACTGCACACGCTGGTTGTGCTGGCCTTAAGTACAGGCGCAAGATACGGGGAACTTATTAAGTTGCGGTGGGACAATATAGACTGGGATCGCAAGGTCATTACCTTGCATGACACAAAGAACAAGGAACGGCGTCTTTTACCTTTAATGCACTATGCTCTTGAGCTAATGGAAGCTCACAATAAGGCCAGAAATATGGCGTCAGATTTGGTATTTCCTTCTCCTTCTAACCCCATGAGACCTTGGAATAGCCGTTCCTCCTGGTTGTCAGCTTTACAGAAGGCAAACATCCAAAATTTTCGGTTTCATGACCTCCGTCATAGTTGTGCGAGCTACTTGGCTATGAATGGAGCCTCACTTGCTGAAATTGCGGAGGTATTAGGTCATAAGACCCTTCAGATGGTGAAACGCTACGCCCATCTCAGCGAAGCCCATACAGCTAAAGTGGTGCAACGTATGAATGAGAGGATCTTTGGGTGATGAAGCTGTTTGTACAAAAGATACATGAACAGGATGTTGATTTTTTTAAAAATTGGTTATGTGACACACGTCCCATAAATGTTCAACAAGGACTGGATGATATACTCTCTCACAACAATCCACCTTCTTTATTAAAGGAAATGCAAATAAGACGCTTAGGAAGTAAGCTGACCGGAAACATGATCTCAATTAGAGATAAGAATGGTTTTGAAAAACTAGATAATATTGTCAAAGTAGATGATATTGTCACACTGATATCAAACTTTAACACTCCGGGTACGTTGGGATCTACGATTAGGTCTCGTCCTAAATTTGTAAAACTGATTTATCAATACATATCAAGTTTTCCAGTCGCCCTTGTTGAGGCCTACAAAGAAATCACTGGAGAGAATTTAATATTAGATGATCTTTCTGAGGTAAGAGAATTTTACGAAAGTTGCACTAAATTTGATTTATGGACCGGTCACGAGCTCTGCTCATATATCAGTCATTGTGATCCAGACGCCTTGGATTTCATGTCAGAGCATCTCGAAGCTCAGGATTGTATGTCGGAGGGCCCAAAATCCCGAAATTTCAGGCTAGATAAACTAGAAAGACTGCTTCCTAACAAATTTTCTCGCATCTTTCTGAGGCCAGATCTTTACGAGAAGAACTTGTCCCTCGTGAAAGCCGCTATTCTTGGAGGGGCTTTTGAGCTGATCCATTTTGATCGCGACAATTGGTCACAAAGTACTCTAAAGCCTAAGAAAGGATTGGAATGGGCAAAGAAGAAAGGGATCGATTATCATCCTGTCCTTGATGAGTATCTTCTCACTTTAGATACTACTCCTGTGATTTCTTCGGGATATACAACTCCCTACTTAGAGATGATGCAAGAGGTTATAAGAGAATTGGAGATTTCAAGAGAAAATCAGGGAAAAAAAGAGGCAATAGCCGCTGTATTTGAAAAAAAACTCATTGATCATAAGATTACACCTCCCAGCCAAAAACTAGCCGATGCGATGGCGACATTAGTGCGCTTGCCTGAATCGCAACAAGGACGAGCCAAATATAAGGGGTGACCCCATCGAAAATCGTCTGAAAACATCCTATTGAATTTAAACATATTTTCAATGGGGGAATGGGTTTCCCCCATTTGCCCGGACCCCTTTTCACATTTTTTTCCTTTCAGAATTAACGTTTACTCCATGAGAAGACAGCAATTGGGCTGCTTCTTATAACGTAAAGGAATAAAAAGAATGCATATTCATAACGAATCTACACAACCTGTCATAAGCGTAGACGACTACGTCACCATCAGACAACTCACCACGAGTAACCCGGCCTTCACAGAAGGAGGAATTCGAGCTCTTATTTTTCGTTCAAAAACCAATGGATTCGACAGCTGTATCTGTCGGATAGGGCGAAAGATCCTCATCTCTAAAAGCTCCTTTTCTCTATGGATTAAAGCCCAAAATGGAGACGTGCGATAATGATGAATTCGAAAAAAGAAAAGCCCCTCATTGGTACTGAGGGGCTTATCAAAGACTCGCACCCACTCATTGATAGCGCTCCGAGAAGGAGCCCTCAAATGGATTCGTTTGTTCAAGTTGGAGTTCCCATTCGGGAGATCGTTGAAGGTCTCCTCTCTCAATGGAATAGGGGGGAGATCTAAATGGTTCATGAATTCAAGAACGCCATGCTGACCTCAGGAATTGTTTGCAGAGAAGATATCATCGCAGATGGGCAGATCCATCGATTTTCCAATCATGGAAAGGGTAAAAAGGACGGTTGGTATGTTTATCATGACATGGCAGGTGCTTTTGGGGATTGGAGCCAGAATATTCAGGGAAAGTGGAGTTTGAAAGCTGAGAGTCTGCCTTCTCAAGATAAAGAACATTTTGTTGAGCAAATCGAGAAAGCCAAACAAGATGCAGAGGAAGAAAGAGTGAGAAAGTATGAAGAAACGGCTACTCTTGCTTTGGAGAAATGGGACACGCTTTCTGAGATAGGAACATCTCCCTATCTTCTCAAGAAGAAGGTTGAAGCTTTCGGTGTTCGTTTCCGTAATGATATCCTTGTGGTTCCTCTTAAGGATATAGGGGGCAAACTCTGGAGTCTCCAATGGATTAAACCAGATGGCACAAAGCGTTTTCTGACAGGCGGTCGAAAAAGGGGCTGTTTCCATTCACTAGGTGTTCTCGAAGATGGCAAACCGATTATCGTTGTGGAAGGCTATGCCACAGGTGCAAGTGTACACATGGCAACTCACCAGGCTGTTGTGGTTGCCTTTGATGCGGGGAATATAGAGCCCATTATTGAGGAGTTGAAAAAGGCTTATCCGAAAAGCCCTCTCCTCATTGCGGGTGATGATGATATAGGACGAGAACGTAATACAGGCCGACAAAAAGCAGAGCAAATAAACCAAAGATATAGTTGTTCACTTGTCTTTCCTCAATTCAAAAACACAGAAACCAAGCCAACCGACTTTAACGATCTCCATGTTTTAGAGGGTCTTTCCATGGTTAAAGAACAGCTCACGTCCGCTCTTCAAGCGATAGATTGGCCCGAACCGACACCTCTCAAGAGTATCAAGAAAGATCTCTCTCCTGTGATTCCCTTGCCCCCAGCTTTAATCCCCGAGCCCTATCAACCCTGGCTTACCGATATTGCTGAGCGGATGCAGTGCCCCTTGGACTATGTGGCGGTCGCGGCTCTTATTGCTACAGCTTCCTTGATTGGTGCGGGATGTAAAGTTCGTCCCAAGAAAAATGATTCGTGGTCCATTGTCCCTAACCTCTGGGGAGGGATTGTGGGACGACCCAGTACCCTCAAAAGTCCGAGTTTGAAGGAAGTTCTCAAACCCATGAAAGCCCTTGAAGAGGAGGCCAACCTCATCTTTGAGAAGGAGTATAAGGATTATCTCTGCAGAGTGGAGGAATTTAAGGCGCACAAGGAGGCCATCAAGAAAAAGATAACGAAGGCTGTGCTTTCTCTCCCCCCTCATGAAGTGGAGCTGGTCAAACAGGAACTCAGAAACCATAAAGAACCGGAGCCGCCGATTTGGAAACGGTATAGCACAAACGACACCACCATTGAGAAAATGCATGAGTTACTCTCGCAGAACCCCAGAGGATTGATGCTCTTTCGGGATGAGCTGATGGGTCTGTTGAGTACTTGGGATAGGGAAGGCCATGAGGCTGACCGTTCTTTCTATTTGGAGGCTTGGAACGGGGATGACTCTAAAACATCGGATCGCATTGGGCGGGGGACGACTTACACAAAGAGCCTCTGTGTATCTATTTTGGGGAGTACGCAACCAGATAAGCTTCTTGGCTACTTTCAGCAGAGTCTCTCGGGCTTTTGTAATGACGGTTTACTCCAACGATTTCAATTGCTTATTCATCCAGATGAGGTCAAGGAGTGGAAACTCGTTGATAAAGTTCCTAATAAAGAGGCTCAGCATGATGCCGTAATGATCATGAGGAAGCTGGCTTCCATGAACTTCTGCGAGTATGGGGCGGTTCAGGAAGGTGAGGAGACACCTTACTTTTGCTTTACAGATCACGCTCAACATACCTTTTTCGTCTGGTTAACGGAGTTAGAGCGTGAAAAACTTACCAGCGAGGAGGAGACTATCCTTCTGGAACATTTTGCTAAGTATCGCAAGCTCATGCCAGCACTCGCTCTCATTTTTCATCTCATTAATGTTGCGAGTGGTAAGGCTCGCGGGGCCATCCCCGTTGAGTGTGTGGAACGGGCTGCGGCTTGGTGCGAGTATTTGGAAGGCCATGCCCGGCGGATTTACACGAGTTCCGTCACTGCTGAATATCAGGCTGCAAGGAATCTTGTGCGCAAGATCCAGAAGGGGGAATTACATGATCGGTTCGATAATAGAGATGTCTACCGGAAACACTGGGCCCTTTTGAAAACCAAGGAAGAAGTTGAGTCAGCCTGCAATCTGCTCGTTGAGAACGGATGGCTGAGGGAGGGAGCTGTTTCTGAGGGTCGAAAGTCGAAAGGGTGTTACTTCATTAACCCTACGGTTAAAAAGGGAGCCAATCATGAGTAAGTGGCTAAATCTCTTCCTGGAAAATGAAATAGTTAACAGAAGTGACAAAAGTGACAGATTCGATTTAAGAGTGAGTCTGTCGGGTGATCCCCAGGAGCTTTTAGATGAAAAAAAAGTGGAAAATAATCACAGTAAGGGAGGTGACAAAAGTGCCAGATTCAGATTTGAGACGAATATGTCACCTTTGTCACTTCGTCCCCGGGGGCTTTTAGATGAAAAAGTGGTAAATACGCCTGAACCCGGATTCGATTCAAAAGTGAATATGTCAGTGTTGTCAGTTCCTCCTGAGGGGCCTTTTAGTAAATCTTCTCTTTTGGATGATTTTGAAGAACGACTCGCCATTACTGAGTATGACGGGCATCAGACCTCCACTCAAGCTCACCGTATTGCTTACCAAGATGCGTTTATTGAGGTTTTAAACACACTCCCCTATGAGGAAGCGCAAGGTTATTATGACGAAGACTGGCTGACGCGCAGAATCAAGGCTGCTCAAGATTGGCTTGTCTCTCAGGGGCTAAAACAACCAAGGTAAAAGAGCATCGTATGATGTAAAATTTAATGAAATTTTTCGCTTGATCAGGAGAAAAGAAAGCATTAATCTAAATTTAGCTATTTCAATTGTGAAATAGCGCGACGCATGAAGCACTCGACATGCTCACACGTCGCTAATCACAATGGGAGATTTCCATCATGACTGAACCTACCTTAGCGCGAATTCTGCGCCTTTCTCAACAAGTATCTCATCAATATAAAAATGCGAGTCATCTTATTTCTAAATCCTGGTTGGAGCTTGAGTCAACTCAGGGAAATTTAAGTTGCCTTGCAATGCTTTATGATGAGTGGTTGAAAGAGAAAGGTCTGGAACAAGAGCATACAGCCGAGCAGTAAGCGCTCTCTTTTCCAAATCACCCTTTAAAGTCAAACTCTGGTTTTTGTTCGCACTCTCACGGAGTGCTAAAAGATGAGAATGGAAGAGGAGTATTAATCTTGGTTTTTTGGTGATAAAAGAGGTGGGAGGATTATGACTTTAATCTTTCCATCTTTTTATGATTCGAGTGTAAGAAAAGGGATTCATAGGAGAAAATATTCAATATGAAGGAAAAGCTTCCTACAAAACACCAGGGTTACATTGAACCCCTTAAGGACTCTCTTGATTCTCTTTACGTCCGTGTTTCGGGCCATATCGATTCTGCACGCCAGAATGTTCAGCGTACCGTGGATACTGAAATGCTTAAGGCTTATTGGAAAATAGGCCGTGACGTTGTTGAGGCTGAACAACATGGAGAGGTGCGAGCTCAATATGGTCAGGCTTTAATTCAGGCTTTATCTCAAAGACTTACAAATCGATATGGAAAAGGCTTTTCAGAAACAAACGTTCGTAACATGAGGCAATTTTATTCAGAATATCAGCCAAATTCAGAACATTATCCAATTCGCTACACACTGTGTAGTGAATCTCTATGCCCAGAGTTTACGCCTTGCTTGGGATGGAGCCATTATCGCCTCTTGATGCGAGTGGGAAGATCGGAAGCACGCGCCTTTTATGAAATTGAGGCCTCAAAAAACAATTGGTCTGTTCGAGAGTTAGAGAGGCAAATCGGGAGCTTATTATTTGATCGCCTGGCTAAAAGCCGGGACAAGAAAGGAGTCATGGAGCTCGCGTACAAAGGCCAAGAACTCAATCAACCAGAAGATGCGATTAAAGAGCCTTTGGTCTTAGAATTTCTTGGAATCCCTGAGTCTCATCGCCTCGTTGAATCTAAGCTAGAAGAGGCTTTAATAAGCAACCTACAAAAATTCCTTTTGGAATTAGGAAAAGGGTTTGCTTTCATTGCTAGACAAAAGCGGCTTACCCTAGAGAATGATCATTTTTATGCTGATTTAGTTTTTTACCACGTTATTTTAAAATGTTACGTGATTATTGATATAAAAACAAAAAAACTGAGCCATGCTGATCTTGGGCAAATTCAACTCTATGTAAATTATTTTGATCAGGAAATTAAAGCAGAGAATGATAACCCTACCATTGGCTTGGTTTTATGCACCGATAAAAATGATGCTATGGTCAGATATACATTAGGAGAAAAAGCAAAACAGATATTTGCAAGTAAGTATCAATTCCATCTGCCTACAGAAGAAGAACTTACAGTAGAATTAAAACGGGAAATCAAAGAAATTAAGGAAAGGCTGCACGAAGAAGAGTAATTTTTATTTCTACTTTTTCCTCAACTCCTCCAACCCCTGTCTTGCCCATAGGCTGAGTACATCCTCGGATCGGGCCATTTCTTCCAAAACAAGGAAACCTTTGAACAAAGCCGCCACAGGTTCCTTCATTTCGGGCGACTTTTGAAGGTCTTCACCCAATATAATTCCAAAAGTGTCAAGAAGGCCTGCCTTCGAGGCGAGGCCCCCTATTGCAATTAAAGACCTCGTTCTGGCTTTTCTAGCTGTACGAGAGGTAAGTTCAAGTTTGTGCATCATCCGGTATCGCTTCTCTTCAGCTCTCGTAATGTGTTGCTTCAGTTGTTTGAGGTTTTTTGCAATTGCTGTTAGGGGGTTCGATGCGAAAGGAAGGAACACGCTTTTCCCATTCCTGTTGTTGAATGGCAGAAGCAGTTGCGCGAGTGTGGGCGAGGATGTCTAAAACAAGGTTGGGGCAAAACCCGTCTTTAAAAATCTTTTCGACTTCCTTGAAAAAAAGAAGAGCTTGTTGAGTATAAAGCTTATTTCGTTTCTCTTTAAGCCTTTGGATCTTTTTCTCAAGGGTAAGCAGTTTGTCCGTCATGCGATCTCCTTCTTAGTTTTTGTGAATGACTTAATATAGCAAATTTGTTATTATAAATCAACATAATTTATTGAAATAACTAAGTATAACTATATATAAGCATGAATAATTTTGTGTATTATTATCGACTTTTTGAAGTTGATAGAGCTGTCTTGGCGAACTTTTTTAAAAGTGAGCTAAGCGCGCTTATACATTCTTCGAAAGCGCTTGGGTGCAGGCACCTAAGACTCTGGCATATGTTTGGGGTAGGAGGGGGTAGGTAATCCCATGGCTCTCTATCACTTCAGCGTAAAAGTCCTTTCTCGAGGCGGCCGAAATACGGTTCGAGCCCTTGCCTATCGTGCTGGATGTGAACTTTATGATGAGCGAACTGGTGAGACCTTCAATTACAAAGATAAACCCGTGCAACATGTGGAACTTGTTCTCCCTAAAGATGCTCCTGAATGGGCCGTTGAGATTCAGAAATTAATGGTCAAGGATCGGCAAAAAGGCGTTCAAGCGTTTTCTGATAGGGTTGAAGCTGCTGAAAAGAGAATTGATGCTCAGGTTTATCGAGAATTTGAGTTCGCCCTTCATCGCGAATTAACGAATGAACAGAACATCGCTCTTGCAAGAGAATTTGTTACAGATCAAATCTGCCAACATGGCATGGCAGCGCAACTGAACTTTCATTTCGATGTGGATGAGAAAACAGGGGAAACTAAGCCTCATTGTCATGTGATGGTGACAACACGTCGATTGGAAGAAAATGGCTTAAGTGCAAAAAAAGAAAGAGATTGGAACAAACGCGAGTTTCTTTGCGATCTACGCATTAAATGGGAAGAGTATTCGAATTTCCATTTAAAGCTTCATGGCCATGAGATTCAAATTGACCATCGCTCCCATAAAGAGCGTGGGATTGAGATGGAGCCCCAGCCTAAAATGGGACGCGGGGTTTTAGAACAAGAAAAAAGACTTCAACGTCTTGAAGGGGGAGAAAAACTTTCTCCTATAACGGATAAAGCCAAGGCCTTTCACGATGTCCAGCTCAGAAATCTTTACCGTATTATCCGCAATCCTGAAGTGGTTTTTGACATTGTCACCAAGCATCATGCGACCTTTATGTGGGGGGATGTGCAGAAAGTGTTGCATCGGTATGTGGATGATGGGGAGCTTTTTCAAAGGTTAGATGGGCGCTTGAAAAACTCGAAAGAACTCCTCCTTTTGAGAATGAATGGAGATCAAGAAGGGCGGATTGAAGAGAGGTCCATCTATACAACTCACAGCATGCTCAAAGCAGAAAAGGAACTTGTAGGAACAGCGGAAGGACTTGCAGCATGTAAGACTCATGCGGTTTCGTCTTCCTCTCTGGAACAAGGCTTATCTGGCATTCAAGAGAAGCTAAAAGATGCTCGTTTAAGTGAAGGGCAAGAAAGGGCCATTCAGCATTTGGTTGAGCCAGGTCAGCTTAAATGCATTGTAGGATATGCGGGAGCGGGTAAGACAACTGCACTGGATGTGTGTCGGGAAATCTGGGAAGCGGAAGGGTACCAGGTCTATGGGCTTGCTCCTACAGGGAGAGCCGCTCAGAATTTAGAGGGAAGTGGGATTCCCTCGCAAACCCTTCATAAGTTTTTAAAATCCTTTGATGAGGGACGGTGTCAGTATTCTGATAAAAGCATTCTTGTACTGGATGAAGCCGGCATGGTGGATGTGGAACGGTTTGAGGGGTTTTTAGGGGCTGTTAAAACTTTGGGTGTCAAAGCAGTCGTTGTGGGAGATGCAGCTCAATTACAACCAGTGGAGGCCGGCCCTGCCTTTCGACTTGTAACAGAGCGGGTGGGTGTCTCTCGTCTTGAGGAAGTTCTAAGGCAAAAAGAAGAATGGCAAAGAGAAGCAACCGTTTTGTTTGGTAAACAAGAGTCTGCAAAAGCAATTCAAACCTATCAAGAAAAAGGTCATATCCACCTTATCGAAGAAAAGCTGCCTGAGGGCAATATGGTTGAAGATGTTGTTAAGCGCTATGAGATCTCTGCGCGTACGTCGGGTCTGATCTTTAGAGAGATCATCAAGGATACTGGAGATTCTGAGACGGGAAATCTATACGAGAAAGCCAAAAGTCATGAAGATTATAAGGAGTTTATGAGATGGAGGAGCATTCAAAAAGAAGCGGGTAAAGAGATCCTGTCTAAACCTGATGTTTATAGATCTGCTTTAGAAGAGAGACGTCTTGATCCTCTTGAAATGGCCAAACTCTTTGTGAACAAAGAACAAAATAAGGAATCTCAATATAAGGAAGCCCATGAACTTCTTAAAATTAAGAAGCTGGATCATCTGATCGGCATAGAACGCGCACCGGGTCAAACGGTTGAAGTCAGAAGTGCAGCTAAAGCCGCTCTCATTGAAGATTGGAAAAAGGCTTATCAGGAAGATCCTCACAAAAGTCTGCTCATGATGGCCTACAGTAATCGAGATGTCAGAGACCTCAATGAAAGAGCAAGAGATCATCTGAAAGCTTCAGGAGACATTGGAAAAGAACAATTCACCTATAGAATTACTCGAGAGGTTGAGGATGATTTTGGACGCAAGACCAATATTAAGGAAGAGCGACCTTTTTCAAAAGGAGACCGGATTGTTTTTACACGTAACGATGGAGGGTTAGGGGTTAAAAACGGTTCAATTGGAACAATCCAGTCTTTAGATCAGAATAAGATAGAAGTTAAGCTTGATGAAGGAAAGACGTTTAATTTTTCGCCTAATCTTTTTGCGTTTTTTGATCAAGGCTGGGCTGTTACAATTCATAAATCCCAAGGCACAACGGTTGGTAAAAGCTTTCTCTTAGCGTCACATGAAATGAATCAAAATCTGACCTATGTGGCCATGACGCGGCACCAAGAAGATGTTCAGGTTTATGGGAGCCGTTGTGATTTCTGGCGAGAAGGAAAGGTTGCTGACGTTCTTTCCAAATCGGGTGAGAAGCTGAGTGCTGCAGATTACCTCGATGCTCCTTCCCTTACTCAACTCATGAAGGAAGAAGACCATTTTCTCACAAAGCTTTTTACCCGACTTTCTGATGAGCTACACGCCATGGGGGCGGTTTCTAAACAGGCTTTTAAAAATGTTGCAGATCATTTCTTAGGGCGCACCTCAGAGCGGGATATTCACCTTAAACCTGAAGTTGTTCGAGAGGAGGCCCGAGCACAGGATATTCTTCAGAAAAAAGACCTGGGGTCAGAGGCTCTTCAGGGCATCTACGAAGATATGTCTCATCCTGCTTTTAAAGCGGCTGAGTTCATTAAAAAAGTCTTTCATGAAGGCGTAAAGCGGTATGGGGAGGAAGCCGCAATTGGTTACTGGCAAGAAAAGCGCGAACCTTATATGAAGCTTTATGAGCAGAAGCTTGAGACTGTGGATCAGGAGCTTCAATCGCCTCTTTTAAGCTATCTGTCTGACAAATCGAGAGAATTGGC
>DATKTE010000231.1:0-5993 GCA_035531295.1 Alphaproteobacteria bacterium | reverse complement strand
GCCAACAATTATGCGGGAGCAAGCTATGTAATTTATGGACGGAAAGGCGGATATCCAGGCCCTCTTGACCTTGCTAACTTGAGCTCAGCGCAAGGGCTTGTCATTCAAGGCGCTGCACAAAGTGATGAATCTGGTTACTCTGTCAGTTATGCAGGGGATGTCAATGCCGATGGCATTAGTGATGTTATTGTTGGGGCTACTCAAGCCAACGATTACACAGGAGCAAGCTATGTGATTTATGGAAATAAAAGTTTTTCTGATCTTGAACCACTCCCTTGGACAGTAGATCAGAAAATTAAGAATCAGCCCCATAAAATTAAGAATATTTCTGAAGAAAAAAAAACCTCAAAAAGTATAAGAGCTGAAAAAAACGCTGGAGTTCGCATTGTGGCAGATCAAAAAAGTAATCTTGCGCTTTCGCAAAGTGCCAAGATTAATCCACCTGTAACCCCTCTTCCTGATGCTACTTCTGATGGCACCAGCTCTCATCAGATTCCCTGGTATTCCCCAGCACGTTTGTGGGGAACTTTGAAAGGATTTTTGAGTCAAAACCCTAAACAAGTTCTTGATCTCACAAATCGTCATGTCAGAAATCTTGTAGATTTGAGAGGACTGTGTGAGAATTTGAAAAATACGGCTGAGGAAAGCTATGATAAATGGTATGGATACAGCTTAGAAGATCTCGCAGAAAGCGTAACGGAGAGTCTTAAATATCCTGAAACAATTCGTGAAGAAACTGTGACCACTTTTGAAAAACGCTTGCAGGGAATTAAGAAAGATTTTCGCCGAAGCAATGCTCACCAATCAAAATTAACATTCGTCACTGAGCTTGAGAGTTCCACTTCTCTCCTTCCTCAGGAAAGAGCTTTTGAGTTGCTTTCAATTCCCTCAACTCCTGTGTTGGGAAGTGGAACTGTTCCACTGGCTTTGGGTTATTAATTAGCTGAAATCGAGAAATCCGTCTTATAGAGAAGAAGATGAACCAAATATAGAGGAAAGAGAATTTCAATGAAACTTCTGGTGAAACTTCAGGGGTTACACCCCTAGAGTTTCACCATATGAAGCATTATTTTCCGTCATTTTTCAAAGTTTGGATTGGATACGGTAGCAGGGAACAAGTATTGAATCGATTGGAATACCTATTAAGCTATCCAAAATGAATAAGAATGCCAAATATGCTCATTATTTGATCCACAGAGAGTGGTAAAGCAATGATTGTGGAAAAATTTAGACGTCAGCACTTACCTTTTGAATCAGCAGATAGAGGGCATGAGAATGTTCTCAAACATATCACTACAACTTCAATAGATTACCCTAAGGCGAACGTTCTTTGCGAAAACTTCCTTCCATTCAGATCCCTTGCAGTTACTATCCAAATTTAGTTCTGTAAGAGCGGGTAGGTTGCCAGAGATAAGCGCTTTCGCTCCTTCAACTTCTATACCATTGAGGATCAAATCCAGCGTTGTAAGAGCGGATAGATTGCCAGAAGAAAGCGCCTTGGCTCCTCTAGCTCCTATCCTGTTGAAACCCAAACACAGCGTTGTAAGGTGGGAGAAATTGCCAGAGGCAAGTGCCTCTGCCCCTTCAGATCCTATGTTGTTGTCTGCCAAACCCAGCGTTGTGAGACCGGATAAATTTCTAGATGCAAGCACTTTCAATCCTACATCTCCTAGGTAGTTGCCACTCAAAATCAGTGTTGTAAGGCCGGATAGATTGTTAGAGGCAAACACCTCTGCTCCTTCAAATCTGACGCTGTTGTTTGTTAGATCCAGTGTTGTGAGGCCAGATAGATTTCTTGAGGCAAGCGCCTCTGCTCCTTCATCTCCCAAGTGGTTGTCGCTCAAAATCAGTGTTGAAAGACAGGGAAATTTGCCAATGGCAAGCGCCTCTGCTCCTCCATCTCCTATGTTGTTGCTAGTCAAATCCAGCGTTGCGAGAGTGGGTAGATTGCCGGAGGCAAGCGCCTCTGCTCCTTTATCTCCAAGCCTGTTGTCGTTCAAAGACAGAATTGAGAGAGCGGGTAGATTGCCGGAGGCAAGCGCCTTTGCTCCTTTAGCTCCTATGTAGTAGTTGCCGCTCAAATCCAACTTAGTGAGTCGGGATAAGCTAGAGGCAAGCGCTTCTACCCCTTCATCTCCAATGGTGTTGTCTTTCAAAGACAGCGACGTGAGACGGGATAGTTTGCCAGAGGCAAGCGCCTTCGCTCCTTTTGCTCTTATGTAGTTCTGGCCCAAATCCAGTGTAGTAAGACTGGATAGATTGCCTGAGTTAAACGCCTCTGCTCCTTCATCTCCTATGCCGTTACCATCCAAATACAGTGTTGTAAGACCAGATGAATTGCCAGAAACAAGCGCCTTCGCTCCTTCAGGTCCTATTTTATTCGATGTCAAATCCAAATTCTTAAGCCTAAAAGAGCGAGCAAGGGTTGCTTCCGCAGAATTTATGTTTCTTAATTCCGCTGAATCAACAAATATAGATAGAATGGCCCTGAATGGCTTGTACAAAAGGAGTGAGTATTCTTCAAATGTCGAGATTTCTTCTTTATCTCCTAAATATACGGATTTTAAAATGAGAGAAGAAAATGGACCCTGAGCAAGAGCTTTATAATCTTCTTGGCTTAAGCGTCTGTGTGATAAATCAAGAGGTTTAATTTCCCACACTATTCCCGAGGCTTGTCGCAAACTCTTGGAAGTTACGCCTGCCCTCAAGAGATCCTCCTGCTGTTTAAGAAAGGAGAGAATATGCACCTGAATCTCAACAGGAAGTTCAGAAAGTCTCCCTGTCCGTAATGCTGAGTGTGTATCAGGCTGGTCGTCTTCCATTGCCCAACCGGATGTAACACCATATCCCAGTAAAACACCCGTCAGGGCTAACATAGAGACTTTTGATAATATATTTCTTATTAACATAGACTGACACTCCAATTAACATAGAATCGTTTAATATAATAATGCATTCATAAATAGTATTGTCTTAAAGAACAAGTAAAATTTGAGAATTTTAAATTTTAGAGTAAATTTTAGAAAATCTCGTAATGCTTTTCGGCAAGTGGCAGTACTGTTCCGGTCGTATCGTCTCCTTCTTTTGGAATTTTATAGCAAGTCTTCGCCACTGATGCCTTGGGCGAGTTTTGCGATTATATGTAATAAGAGACCCCTTCAAAATTCCAGTCGTTTAGAGTAAGATGAATTCAGTTAAGCAATTGAATTTAAGAGGGAATATGTCGAGGCAAGGATTAGGGGCAAAAGGTTTTGCAGATTTAGCAGTTGAGGGTCGGACTAAGGGAGGAGAAAGACTGGAGAAGATTTCAGCTATTATTGACTTTAATCGGCTAGAACTTTCGCTAAAGCGCCGCCTCTTAACAAGAAGAGGACGACCCGCTTACCCTGAATTAATGATGTTCAAGGCTCTTTTGTTACAAGTCTGGTATAACCTTTCAGACCAAGCCCTTGAGGAAGCTCTATCAGATCGTTTCTCCTTTCGCCGGTTTTGTGGATTTTCCCTTGAGGATCAGACCCCAGATGCCATTACCATCGGACGTTTTCGCGCTCTTTTGGGCAAACACGTGGATAAACTTTTCATTAAGGTGATGGATCAGCTTGAAACGCAGGGCTTTATGTTAAAGCAGGGAACGTTAGTGGACGCGACTTTGATAGAAGCTGATGTTAAGCGTCCTAAAGGAGGAGAGGTTTCTGAGAAGGAACCTGAGGCAGGATGGGGCTGCAAGAAGGGCGAGTATACTTATGGATATAAGGCTCATGTGGGTATGGATGAAGGATCTGGATTAATTCGAAAAGCAGCATTAACTTCTGCAGACTGCCATGACTCTTTGGGTTTTTATGAATGTGTGACTGGCGATGAAGCAACTGTTTATGCAGATAAAGCTTACGATAACAAAGCTTTTCGGCAAAATCTTCGTTCTCATGGGATTAAGCCACGTTTAATGCATCGACTTTATAAAGGAGATCCTGCCAGAGAGCGGAAAACAGCTTTGAATAAAGCCTATAGTCGGGTGCGTTGTTCGGTTGAGAAGATCTTTGGAACTTTTAAGCGGACCTATCAGTCAGGGCGCGCTCGCTATCGTGGGTTTGAGAAAAATAGCACTTGGCTCAAACTCATGGCCATTGCCTATAATCTGAAACGAGCAACGACTATTTTTGAACAATCCCAGCGTTTGACAGGATAAGTCTGTCTAAATCCAACCAAACTTGTCAGAAATTACGAAGAAATGAGCAAAATTGCTCCCTAATACCTCTTAGCCATCCCTAAAACCATCTTTTTTAACCTTAAAGCTAAACTTTTATACGGTTAGCTTCATTTTTGAAGGAGTCTCTAATAAGAGAGACACTCCCCACTCAAAAAACAACTCTCAATAATAAAGGAGAAAACCATGCCCACAGATGAGTCTAACTTTGAAACTTTAGAGAAACAGCTAGCTAAGGACGCACTTGATAAAGCTCTTAAAGATCTCCATGACGAAATCAGTCATGAAATCTCAAAAAACAAGAAGGATTTTTCAAACGAAATCAGTAAAACTCTCACCAGTTTCAAGGAAAATTTCGAACAAAAAGTCGCTAAAACAATAGACCAGAAAATCTCATCTCTCTTTGCCGAGCACTTTTCTGACACAAGTTCGCAAGTCAAATCCAGTTTTGACCAGATGTTTTCTCCTGTTTTAAAAAAGACAGAAGATGATATGAAACGTCTTCAAACCCAAGGAGAAAACGCCCTCCATTCATGGGAAAAAATAATGAACCAATACTCAGGCTTCTGGACAAAACCTTTTTTTCTTATGCTTGTCATCTCTATACTTACGGGGACGATGGTCTCCCTTATTTCCTCTTATTATATGGTTAGAGAAGCACGAACTGGAAGGCAGGTATGTGAATCTACTCTCCAATGGTATGCTGAAAAGTATTTTGAAAAGAAAAAAGTTGAAGAAGTTGCTGCAAAACAAAGGGCTGGCACTCAAATTAAAAATCAAGTTCAAAACAAGAAAAAATCTAAGTGATTTTCGGACAAGTCTTTCAGATAAATTATAAAGACAATCCTCCTCTTCCTCGATCCAATTTCCGCTCCAAAGAAATTTTCTTTTGTTCAGCTACCTTTTGAATCTCTTGGCTTATATCAGGATCCAAGCTCTTTATACGCTCAAAGGCCTCTTTGTTTTTGAAAATGGATTTTCCCAGCTCACGCAGCTCTTTTTGAAAGTCGGAATCATAAGGGGAACGCTTAAGCTCATACGTTAGCTCCTTAAATCGGATATAGCCAGAGAAGGCCTCTTTAAGGTTATTCCTCTCAATAGTATGGGAAGACGAGAAAGAGTGTCTGGTCTTTAGCTTTTCTTGAGTGGCTTGCCTTTCTCTTTCTCGTGCTTCATGTTCTGCTTGTTTTGAAGCTTGGAGATTCTTTAAAAATTTTAAGGCTTTATCAGGATCTTCACGGGCTGCTTTCTGGGCTAAATCTCTCGATTTGTCAGATAAATAGCTCAAAAGAGGAGATTGAAGCTCATGATCTACAGTCCCAAGTTTTTGTTCATAAAGCTTCATATAAGGCTCGCGCTTTTCTTGCCAGTAACGAATTGAGGCTTCCTCTCCATACCGCTTTACACCTTCATGAAAGACCTTTTTAATGAACTCTGCGTTCTTAAAAGCAGGATGCGACATATCTTCGTAGACGCCCCGAAGGGCTTCTGACCCCGTTTCTTTTACAACAGAGGTTTTCTGAAGGATCTCCTGTGCTCGGGCTTCCTCACGAACAACTTCAGGTTTAATGTGGATATCCGTCTCTGAGGTGCGCCCTAAGAAATGATCGGCAACCGATTTGAAGGCCTGTTTAGAAACCGCTCCCATGGCGTGCAACTCATCGGAAACACGGGTAAAGAGCTTTGAAAGCAGATGATCTTCTTCACGCATCAGCTGGGCAAGAAAAGTGACATCGAGGTAGTCCGCTGCACTCAGCTTCTCCCCTGATTTGGAAAGGACGTCAGCAAC
>DATKTE010000230.1:0-3661 GCA_035531295.1 Alphaproteobacteria bacterium | reverse complement strand
TAAGGAACCTCTAATAGGGTTGGAACGCGTACATAAGTACCCTTCATCCCTTTATGATCCACCTCAAGATATTCAGGTATGTCTCTTTCCGCAAGCTGTACCGATTCCAAAACCAGAGCTAATTCCTTAGATTTTGGGCGGACTTCAATGACATCGCCTGCTTTCACAAGGTAAGAAGGGATATTCACCCGCTTGCCGTTCACAAGGACATGACCATGGTTCACAAATTGACGTGACGCAAACACGGTCGGAACAAACTTCATGCGATAGACAACCGCATCTAAACGAGATTCTAAAAGCCCAATTAGGTTTTCGCTGGTGTCGCCTCGTCTACGAATGGCTTCTGCGTAAAGGCGGCGAAATTGCCTTTCCGTGATATTTCCATAATATCCCTTTAATTTTTGCTTAGCGGTGAGCTGAAGCCCGTAATCTGAGGGCTTTGAGCGGCGTTGGCCATGTTGGCCGGGCCCATAAGCACGGGTATTAAGAGGGCTTTTGGGGCGGCCCCACAAGTTTACGCCTAAGCGTCGGTCGATTTTGTACTTTGATTCAATTCGTTTCGTCATTCAAAAAATTCCTTTAGGAAAAATAAGTAATGTCGGAGACTATAATCAATCAAAAGCACTTGTCAAATCGTTTTCATTGAAATGCAAAGGTTAGCCCATGAATTGAAATAAGATTGCATTACCTTCTTGACCGAAGGCTTAAGGAACAGCTAGACTTCAGATGGTGGCCGGGTGGCAGAGTGGTGATGCAGAGGACTGCAAATCCTTGTATACCGGTTCGATTCCGGTCCTGGCCTCCAAAAAAAAAGCTGGTCCTACCGAAAAGACTTTGCTATAACGCCTTCGTGTTCCCCGGTAGCTCAGTCGGTAGAGCAAGTGGCTGTTAACCACTGGGTCGGCGGTTCGAGTCCGTCCCGGGGAGCCAGTTAACACAAAGGTTTTTGCACCTTAAAAAGAAGTTTAGTTTTTTATCGGGTAGACCCCGGGTACTTTGGGAATTAGGCAAAGTGCTTTTAAATCCCTTTTTTGCTTTCTAAGCTTCCCCATTCTTTTCAGCTTGGAATTTATAAAATTCTGACCTAACGAGATTTTTCAAAATTTCTCATCTGATAAGTTTGCAAATCAAGAAATATGTGGTGTGTTGGAGATTTATCAATACACTTCACTTATCTTGGCGCCCGACATCTTGTTCTAAGCTTTTGAGCTTAGATTCAATTCGTGCTATGTGAGGCGAATTGGCCGGGAAATGGGTTTTTACAATCTCTAGAGCTTGTTTTAGGTAATTTATGGCTTGTGTTTTAAAGTTTTGAGCTTCTTGAAGATTTTGTTTGTTTTCTAGTAAAGCAGACTTTTTCAAGGACAGTTCTGCCAAATACTCTAATGTTTTATAAGCATCAGGATGTTGATTGTCTTGGAATATCTTTAAAGACTTAATAAACAAGTTTTCAGCTTTACTAATATAACCTTCTAAGAGATAAACATGCCCTAGATCTCTTAAAATTTGGGAAGTTTCAATATGTGAATCATTATAGTACTTTTTATAAACAAAAAGGCTTTTTTCAAGTAAGGTTTTTGCACTTTCATAATTACCCATCTCTTTATAAACATTTCCTTTAATTATTAAAATCCAACCATTCAAAATTTGATTTTGAGAAGAATCATTTTTTAAAACTAGTGAGCCTTGATTGAGTAATTCTAAAGCTGTTTTATAATCACCCATCTCTTTATGAAGTTTTCCTTGCATGATTAAAACCCAACCATTCAAAATGTAGTTTTGAGAAAAACTATTTTTTAAGATTAATGTGCTTTGATTGAGTAATTCTAAAGCTGTTTTATAATTACCAAAACTTAACTGTAAAGTTCCTAACCATGCAGAGAATCTTGCAACCCCTAACTCATGCTCAGGTAGATACTTTTTATAAAGGATGATGCTCTGATTAAATAATTCTTGAGACTTCTTATAATTACCCAAACTCCAATTCACAACTCCTAGGCATCCATAAACCCAAGCTATGCCTCCATGATTTCCTGGCACATATTTCTTATAAAGGGCAAGGCTTTGCTTAAGAAGTTCCTCTGCGCTCTCATATCTTCCTAGATTCCAATTTGTAAGTCCTAGGTATACTAAATTTTCTGCAATATCCCTGTGGTTTTCAGGAAAATGTTCCTTGTAGATTTTTAAGCTTTGTTCAAGTAATCTTTGCGCCTTCTTATATTCCCCAAGCTCTCTTACAATACACCCTTGATGAGATAGAATTTGTGCCAGACGGACATAATTTTTGCTATTATTGGCATTTAATGTTCTCGTAGCAGTCTCAAGAAAATGTTGTGCGTATATATAATTCCCAAGATAAAAATAAAGCTCACCCAGTACGGCACTTACATTAGCTTTCATAACTTCGGTTAATAATCTATCTTGCTCTAATAGTACCTTATAATGATTTGCTAGAACCTTCATTTGAGAGTAATCTTCTTTTTCGATTACTTTTGCTGCATACTTTTCTAAAGTATCAGATATTGACTTCATTAAGTTACTATTCTTATCCAATTTCAAGTGTCTTATAAGGTATTGCAAGCTGATTTTTTGCGTACTTCTATGAATTGAAAGAGTTAAAATTGATTTTTTTACAAAAGAATTTTCACAAGTAATGAGAGAAAGCTTTTTTAAATGATAAATAAAATTATCAGCACCTACTTCAGTTTTATAGCTGCTAAGTAAATCCTTGGGGATATTTTGAGAATCTAATAAACACATAAGTAGCAAGAGGCTTTCAAAATCTTTATGGATATCTATAAGCTGTTTTAAAGACAAACTAATAATATTATAGCGTGTTTTAGTGTAGTCACTGGTTTCTTTTAAAACGTTCTCTTGAATGGTCTCAAAGTCCTTATCGTGCTGTCCTAAATACCCAACATATTGTTCATAAGAACCATTTGTTGCCTTTAAATAATAGGCTGCAACAGAGACATCCAAAGGAAACGGAGGAATTTTTTTTAAGAATGCGTTGGCTTCTTCTTGCTGAACTTGGGTCCAATCACGATTTTTCCCATGGTTCATGATTTTCATAAAAAGGTGGAGTTTTTGATTTTGGCTTAGCTGCCCTATTTGTAAGGCATAACAAACATAGCTGTTATTTTCAATATTTGAATCCCTTGTCGTAATGATAATTTTTCCTTGTCCCCAGATATTAACATCTTGGGGAAAATATTTTTGAACATCTGCAAATTTTTCCACGTTATCATAAATAAGAAACCAATTTGCATGAGATTTTAAGTGTTCTTTTACAAATTGAATAAGTTTTTCTTCTTTTTCTTGTGGATCTTTTATTTCTTGAAGCCCTCTTAGTGTCTTTTTATCTTCCTCTGTTTTTGAAAGAGCTTGTGCCAGATTTTCAAATGATCTCTCAAGACTTTCATGTGTTTCTGCATTGATTTCCCAAACGATGTTCGCTTTTTGGTGACGGGCGTATTGACGTGAGAGAGTCGTTTTGCCAGCTCCTCCTATCCCCACTAAAGCAACAGTTTGAATGCCATCTTTACTTTTAAGCTTGTCATCAATTTGTCGCATGAGATCAGGTCGATCGAGAAGCGCGGACTTTGAAGGAATAACCAACTCCGAACGAGTAAAGGCGTTTTGTTTTTTCTCGTCTCCCTCT
>DATKTE010000229.1:0-2735 GCA_035531295.1 Alphaproteobacteria bacterium | reverse complement strand
TGCCCCAAGTGAAATAAAACGTATGATTATCTCCCTTCTTGCAGGCTATGCTTGGGATGAATCAAATCGCTTTGTAGGGGATGGTAAACGTCTTTTAAATTTGGTCGCTGAATCATGCTCGCGTTAATGAATAAAAACATTATTTTCGCTCTTCTTACGACGTTAACCCTTATGGGATGTGCAACCAATACTATAGAAATGGTTGATACAACAAAAAGTGTTCCCATAAGCGCTACATCCTACCTTAAGCTTGCCAAAGCATGGCCTTTGAAAAGCCAAGGAACGTATTTGCAAAAAGTAAAAGCAACGGTGCGAGGAGAACCATATATTTTCTCTGTACACCTTAGCTTAGAAAATGGAAAACTAGAGGCCATTGCCTTTAACGATATTTACGGTCGTTTATACCATCTGACATGGACACCTCAAAAGATAACATGGATTGCATCAGATGCTGTTTCAGAAATATTACACCCTGAAAATATTATTGCCGATTTTCTTTTAACCCATTTACCTTTTGAAGATTTAAAAACCATGTTAGATGCTGCACATGTGAGAGAAGAAGAGTCTGTTGAGAATATCCGGGTGATTGAAAAGGGCAGTCAGATTTTAAGAAGAATTTCTCGCCAGAAATTTTTAGGCTATCTTTGGAAAAAGGTAACAATTCAAAATCCAGAAATTGGATATGAATTAGTTATCGAAACGGTACCCCTCTCATGAGCAGCTTCCAGGAGAGGAGAAAGCCAATTTACTTACCAGCCTTAGGGATGGCTTGTCCGCTTGGACACGGAAAGCAGGCTATTACGCAATCCCTGTTTGCTCATCAAAATATTTTTCCAGAATCACATGAAACTTTAATATCAGGGAAGAGAACTGCCGTAAGGGATATCCCTTTCGATCTTCCTGAGTTACCCTTCGAGTTTCAGCATCTCAATTCCCGAAATAATCGTTTATTACGGTTGGCCTTGGATGAAATCGCTGAGGCTGTGGAAGATGCTAAAAAAACCTATGGATCTTCTCGTGTAGGCGTTGTCTTAGCGACGAGCACTTCTGGGATGTTGGAGGGGGAACAAGGCTTTACTCAGAGAGAGCGGACTGGAACTTGGCCAGATGATTATCATTACGCTCAGCAAGAGACGGCCAGTCCTTCTCTCTTTGCATCCCACTACCTTAATATCGGGGGACCTTCCTATACCATTTCAACGGCGTGTTCTGCGGGAAGCAAAGCTCTGTGCTCAGCACATCGTTTAATTCATGCTGGTATTTGTGATGCTGTTATTTCGGGGGGCGTTGATACGCTCTGTAAAATAACATTGAATGGGTTTGATTCCTTAGAATTATTATCTGAAAAAATATGCACTCCTTTTAGCAAAAATCGGAATGGAATTACGCTTGGTGAAGGAGCTTCGGTTTTCCTCGTAACAGGCGAAAAGAACCCTACTGACTCGCCCATAGAATTTACAGGTGGAGGAGAAAGTTCTGATGCTTACCACATTAGTGCTCCTGATCCTCTTGGAAGCGGTGCGGAGATAGCCATTAGGGCGGCATTAGATATGGCATCTCTTGGAACAAAAGACATCGCTTATATTAATCTTCATGGCACAGCGACTCATTTAAATGATGCTATGGAAAGCATGTGCATCAATCGGATTTTTGGGGAAGAAGTACCCTGTAGCTCTACAAAAGCACTAACAGGGCATACATTAGGTGCTTCGGGTGCCGTTGAAGCAGGATTTTTGTGGCTTGCCTTATCACAGGAACAAAATGGAAGCATTCCCTTGCCGCCTCATCTTTGGGACGGCAAATGGGACCCTCTACTGCCTCCTCTTCTACTCTCAAAAACTGGGGAACGCGCGTCGGCGATAAATGGACGTTTTAACTTAATGAGTAACTCTTTTGCTTTTGGGGGGAGTAATTCAAGTCTTATCTTCAGCAAAAGAAGTCTTCAGGAAAGTCACCAAGATGGCTGAAAACATTAAATATTCTATTGCAGAGTTGTTACCGCATGCTCAGCCGATGATTTTGGTTGACCGTGTTATCGCTCACCGAGAAGACTTTATTCATGTGGCTGTGACAATACGAAGAGAGGCTGTTTTTTTTGAAAATGGAGAAGTTCCTTCCTATGTTTGTCTTGAATATATGGCGCAAGCTATTGGAGCTTGGAACGGTCTGTTAGCGCGTCAACATAATGAAGAGCCTCAGATTGGATTTCTATTAGGATCACGTCAATTAACGTTATACATTTCTTCTTTTAAAGAAGGATTAGAGTTAGATATTTATGGTCAAGCCAAGTATAACGATGGAGAAATGGCTTTTTTTGAGTGTTGGATAGAGTGCCAAGGAGAACGACTAGCTCAAGCTGGTCTTAATGTTTTTCAGCCAAAGAATGTTGTGTTGTGAAAGGGGATTATAGGATGTCTTTAACTCAATCTGTCCTGGTTACAGGGGCAAGTAAAGGTATTGGAAGGGCTATAGCCCTCGCTAGTGCAAAGGCCGGCTATAAGATTGTTGTGCATTATGGAAAGGATCAGGTTGGGGCAGAAGAGACTCTTCAGCAAATAAAACAAGGGGGAGGAGAGGGGCGCCTCATTTCTTTTGATGTTGCCCATCGTCAGTCTTGTCGTACCATTTTGGAAGCCGATATTGCTGAATATGGAGCTTACTATGGAGTGGTCTTGAACGCGGGGATTGCAAGAGATAATGCTTTTCCAAGCCTCGAAGATGAAGAGTGGGATCAG
>DATKTE010000228.1:0-2488 GCA_035531295.1 Alphaproteobacteria bacterium | reverse complement strand
TGATTCATAATACTCTTTCACAATCTCGACTAGCTGGGCGTAGGCTTGCTTGTCTTGCTCTAAAATCCCTTCACTGATTCGATAATATTGAAACCATGCCCTGAGTCTCGTTAAGACAACCTCTTTCCCCATGCTATTCTTTGGCTCACTCATTCTTCCACCTCGGCTGTAAAATGCTCTTGGGATTTGCCAGGGACATGCTTTACCGTCATGAGTTTGAATCCATGTTTTTTTGCTAAACCATGCCACACCATGTTTGCTTTTTCTTGTGGGCTCATTGGCCCTCTTCCTCCAAATACCATATAGGGAACGGGTTTAGACGCATCCAAAATTTCTTTTAATTCGTCTTCTGTCAATTTAAATTCTTTCCTCACCTCAAATACCTCCTGTTGAAATAGCCCACAGCCCAGGGGATTAAAACGATTGCCAGTAAGATTAGCTTTTTCATTTTCTCACCTCATTCAATTCAGAAACCTTTTGTTTCAATCTTGAGTAAACCTTCTCCGTCACGGTCTTGAAGTCGTATTCCTTCCGCAACTTTCCTACCGCCTCTCTATCATGTGTGCCGATACCAATTTCCCACTGCCCCTCTTTCGTATGCACCTCTATTCTGCCTATCCACGTTCCTTCTTTTTGCCCATACCAAAACTCTTCTATAAAGTTGAACCAATACTTTCTCCGAAGCACCCAATTCAGCAATTGCCGAAAGCGCCCATTTAATTGAAACATCTTAATCTCCCCCACTTGCTCTCACCGACTCCATGTCCAGGCAAGCAAGCATCCTCTCCAGATCCCAATCTAGCCAATATGTGCAATTCACATCATCCACAAATGTATAGCCCTCAAGATTTTTCTCAACAGAAATCGTCTCTCCCGGATCAATGTCACCTAGCAATGTTATGTATTCTCGTTCTCCTTTATTCGCGCTTATATAAAGCCTTCCGTTGTATGCTATACCACCCCCTACGTTTGTTACCTTGCCATACATGCAGGGCATCCCCCCATTGTGAGAAATCCAAATCATGGGAGCATGAAGGATGAGCTTTGCCGGAACAGCAGACGTGGGCCTGCAATTTACCTCCGTTAACAAAGCAAGCAAGATGAGGGAAACAAAGAGACAGAGAATTATTGCCCTGAATAGATATTTTTTATTCATGATGCCTCCCTTATTGGAATAGGCTTACATTCTTTTCCACACCCAGAACAAAACCAACCATCATGAACAGAAAATCTTCCATGACAACAATCTGAAACATACTTGATTTTTCCTGATTTCAATTCTTTGTTTAATTGCTTCAATGTATCCATGTCAGTATCAACGCTTTTGTTCCCAAAGGTTATGGTCATTTTAATATTTTCGCTCATCCCTCCCCCTCCAGTTGCCGAGAGTAGGTGGCAACTTGTGTATTTATCAATGCCTGAATAGCCTCTTTCTTCTCAAGGGTATCGGCATTATCTAAATCAGGTTTATGCTTCTCGATCAGATCAGACCGCTTCTTTTCGATGAGGGAAAGGCGCTCTTCCTGCTGTGGGGTTTTTAGCTTTTTGGGTGTTGATCCTATGTCATCTGGTTTGAATCGTTTAGCTTTTAGAAATAGCTGAGTTGCCTTATCTCTAAGCTTTCCCATTGAAAGAATATTGCTTTGCCAGAATTCATCCTCGTGAGCAAAGCGGATAAGCATTTCGATCTCTTGTGGGGATCGATTATCTGCTTCTCGCATAAGGCGTGCTTGGTTGGCCCACTTTAAATATTGCTCAGTTCCCTTTTCAGGAACCTTGGCCTTGCTGTCATTTTTAAGAATTCCATTAATGAGAAGATTGGTTAAGGTAAAATCTATTTCCGTACATTTATCTTTAGATAAATTCTTATTATCTATTATCTTTAATCTATGCTTAGAAGATTCCTGCGAAGTAGGTTCTATTTCACTTATAATTAACTTCTCTTTTTCTCTGAGTGTATCTTCTGTGTATTTATCGCATAACTTCTTTAGTTTCGGGCAGTTAAGGTAAAGCTTTTTCCCATTCATTTTATAGTAAATTCGGTGTGTTTTTTTTGTGATTTCTAAAAATTTTAAAATCGTTTTCTTGTCGATTTTGCGTGAAAATTGACTCAAAAACCATTGAAAAGCGAACCTGTTTTTACCAGGATTTTCAACATCGAACTCACGAGACATGATTTCCAGTGTTCGAAAAAAGAGATAATATCCTTTAAATCCAAGCTCGGTTTCTAGCAATCCAATGTCGGGATCATGTCCAGAACCTACGAGATGCTTAAACCACTTCACCTCTTCTCTCCTCTCTCCCTTATCATCCTCGCCAGCACATCTGATGGCTTTGTGATGCAGATGTCACAGAGGAACCGCTTACCCGAATCTATAATCTCCCCTGCAATCTCAGAGATAGGCGTTGTGATGGCTTTGCGGCGGTTACAGGCTTCGCAGTTCATAACACCCCCTGTGCCAATCGTTCCTCAGCTATCTTGCAGTAG
>DATKTE010000227.1:0-2003 GCA_035531295.1 Alphaproteobacteria bacterium | reverse complement strand
GATCCTAATAAGATGATGCGTGATATCGCTTCACGTATGAGTGATGCACAAATGCAGTCTGTCGCACAGTTTGTTGCGGGGTTGCATTGATTCTGAGATATAGGGTTTTTATTCAGCAGTTCTTGCAAAGTGGTTTAATAGGCTTTGTCAGAACTGCTATCAGTTTTTTGAGGTTCCTGGGTTTGTTCAATCTTTTTGCATTTTCCTCTCATTTTAAATTTGGTAGCTGTTAGTTGTGGCTAATTCTCGTTCCTCAATTTCCAGAAGCACCCATGAACTCCTGAGTTCAATGCGGTTTGCGATTAGCTTGCTTGTTGTGCTCGCCATTGCATCCATAATTGGTACTGTTTTGAAACAGAATGAACCTTATTCTAATTATCTTTTTGAGTTTGGGGCGTACTGGTTTCACTTATTCAGGCTGCTCGGTCTTTTTGATGTTTACCATAGCTTATGGTTTCTTGTTATTCTTCTCTTTCTTGTTGTTTCAACTAGTCTTTGTATCGTTCGCCTTTCCCCTTTAATGTTAAAGGAGATGAAGAATTATCGTGAACGCACTACTCTTACTTCTCTTCGCCATTTTCATTTTCGTCGCGAATTCGTTACCACTTTTGAGCCAGAACAGTCGGTTAGCTTGCTTGAAAAATTTCTTGCCGAATCTGGTTATAAGAGTCGAATCCAGATTCGTAAGACAGGTAGATTGCTCGCTGGTAAACGTGGAAGTTTGAGTCGGTTGGGTTATATTCTGACCCATGCAGCCATTGTCATAATATGTATCGGCGGTTTGATTGATGGTGATATTCCCTTAAAAGTTGACCAGTTTTTTGGATTTAAACATATTGAAACTCAGGATATGCCTGAGTCACAAGTGCCATCAGCTAGTCGTCTTGGCCCTCATAATTTGTCTTTTCGAGGAGATGTGACAATTCCAGAAGGTTCTTCTGCGGATGTTATATTTCTTAATGTGGCTAATGGATATTTGGTTCAGGAATTACCCTTTATTGTGTCTGTGAAAAAGTTCATTGTTGAATATTATTCGACCGGCCAACCTAGACTATTTGCAAGTAATCTTGTTATTCAAGATAAAAAAACAGGAAAAACAAAATCTGTGCGTCTTGAAGTTAATCATCCTTTGACTGTGGATGGTGTAGATATTTATCAGGCAAGCTTTGGTGATGGGGGAAGTCATCTTCATTTTCTGGTTTGGCCTTTATCCGGTGCATCCACAACTACATCAACTCTTGATGGCATAGTAAAGCAGCATAAACCTATGCTTATAAATGGCCAACCTTATACTATAGAATTTGATAATTTCAGAAACTTTAATGTTGAGAATCTTTCTGAGGGGCTAGTTAAACCACCTGTGGGTTTTATGCAGGATATGCGTAAAGTCTTTGCTCCAGAAGAACATCAAGATAAACAATTACGCAATGTGGGCCCAAGCGTCGAGTTTAAGTTGCGCGATTCTCAGGGGCAGGCTCACGAGTATTTGAACTATATGTTGCCGATTACTTTGGGTGGACACTCTTATCTTTTGACGGGAATGAGGGATAACCCCGGACAAAATTATCAGTATATCCGATTGCCTTTGGATGATAATGGGAGTGTCACGTCTTTTATGCAGTTGCGTGCTCGCTTAGATGATCCATCGGTAGCAAATGGCATAGGGTCGAGGTTTGCAGCGAAAGCATTGGCAGGAATGCCAAATGAAAAATCAATGGAGCCAAGGTTGGCGCAAATCAGTGCAAGTGTATTGGCTCTCTTCCGTGAAGGGGGATATAACGCCCTTGCAGGATTTATTTCAAAGGAGGTGCCTAAGAATGAGCAGGAAAATGCGGCACAGACGTATCTAAAAGTTTTGCAGGGTTCAGCACAAGAAGCTTTAGATGAAGCCATTCCACCGGGTACACCAATCAAGGATAAGGCATCTTTTATTCAAGATAGTCTGAATGCAATGAATGATACCTTTTTGTACGGTCCGCCAGTTTATCTGCAACTTGATAAAT
>DATKTE010000226.1:0-2809 GCA_035531295.1 Alphaproteobacteria bacterium | reverse complement strand
TTAGCACATCTAGCGTAGTTTTTCCAGTAGGTGAAAATCCTCTTAATCCTGCTAGTTCGTCAAAACTTTTTAGTTGTTCCACAAAAGTGGGTTGCTTATCCATTTTCTCTGCCAATGCATTAATTGAACCTTGAAGATTGTTGATTTCTTTCTTGTTTGCATCCTCTCTAAGGTCTTTAATTTCTTGTTGTGTAGCATCGAGTGTTATTTTTAATGCTGCAACTTCGGGGCTTTCTTTCCTTTGATTCATTAGATAAAATGGAGCTATCGCCGCAGGAACCTTTATTGTTTGGTCCCCAATCTTTACCTCTACCAAAGTTCCATCCTTTCCTCCTTCTGCCCCCGCCAAATTCTTTATTTCCTGCTGGAACTTCTGTTTTTCTAAATCATGTGTTTCTTGCCGTTGTCTTTTTTGTTCTGCACGATCTTCCTCTTCAGCCTTTATTATCTTCTGTTCATCTAGATATTTTTTCCAAGCCATGCTGCCTTGAAGGTCAGTGGTGATCTCTTGCCCATCAACAATAACTTTCACTTGCTGGGGTGGTGGTTGTCCTGTTGGGTATTGAGGCGGATATTGAGGATTTGCTGTTGGATATGGTGGAGCCGTTGGGTATTGTGGTTGATATGCATATCTTGCTGGTGTCCCGTAGCTAGGAATGAACTGTGATGAAATACCTGGTTTATAGCCTTCTGATTCTAGTTGAGCAAAAACAGTGTTTATAATGGATTCTAAGTGTTGGTCATCAGCGCTGGGTGCGTATCTTTTAATGTGGTTGTGCAGGTTGAATGGGTTCGTGGCTATCTGAGGGCTTAATGTGTCAATGATGGCGATTATCCGAGCGCTGGAATGTCTTGCAGGAATGCCATAGACTTTAGGCAAGTGTAGTTGTAATAATTCTTTTACTCTTGTGGTCATCTCAATTTCAAGAGGGGCGATTTTAGTCTCCGCAGCTTGTCGTTGCTCTACATCTTCTGGGGTAAGTGGCTTCATGAATTTTTTACATTCTGGGCATTGATGGCGTGTGCCTCTTGCTGTCGGTATCTCTTTAGGTATCACAAGTTTCCCACATACACTACATATATACTGCATTTCGCTGGGTAGCCTGTCTGTAGTCTCTGCGGTCTCGTCTGTGACTCCGGTTGTGGATTCTGCTGTGGTTTCTTCAAGCATAACGTTCAACCTCAACAGCTTTCAGAATCTCGTTGACCGTAAACCTTAAAGAAAGCCTAAATGCGCCAGCTATTGTTGCCTCTTTCAGTTTTCCAACTTTATAGAGATAATTAGCCAGTTGTTCAGCTGTTGTCTTTTCTGTGGCTGACACGCGGATGGTTATCTGTTCACTTTTATTTTCATCACTCACACTCTCACACTCTCTTGACATTCACAAATGATTTACATAACCTTTTTAGTGTCATACAAATAATAAATCTTTCCATTAAGAGAGTGTGGCAGCTGAAGAAAATTGGTGTCTTAAGCGGTAAAGGAGGAACAGGCAAAACCAGCATTGCCGTCTCCATTGCCAGGGGCTTGATTGAAAAAGGGTATAAAGCCGGATTATTAGACTTTGACCTTTCAGGCCCTAACGTTCTTGAAATGCTAGGAAATCATCCTATAGGCGTAACAAAAGAAGACACTTTCATTCCCGCGGAAGTAGCCGGCTTAAAATATATCAGCTTGGGCCATGTTGTTTCTAAGGCTGACCCTATTCTATGGAGTGGAAAAGATTTCGGATCCGCGGCGTGGCAACTTCTCGAGAGAACTGAATGGCATAATCTCGAATATTTGATTTGTGATTTTCCTCCTGGAAGCGGAGCAGAAGTCCAAAAGATGTTACCGCTAATGGATTCTGTCATTATTGTTACAGTGCCTTCACATCTAAGCGAAAGCAATGTTCGTCGATGTATCGAAATGTGCAGAGAAAAACAAATCGGCATATTGGGTTTGATAAAAAACATGACCTTCTTTCAATGTGAATGTGGCAAAAAAACGATAATATTTCCTGATGATCATAGCTTCGAAGAGTATGGCATACCTGTCTTAGCTGAAGTTCCACTAAAAAGGGAGATAGCTGAAAAGAAGATGATTCAGGGCTTGCCAGTTGAGGATATTCTGAAGGCTAAACCTGTTTTGCTAAAAAAGAAGCGGTTCAAGAGCAGACTCCTGAAATTCGCGGGAAAAATGCTATTAGGTGATTAGGATGGGATACATAAAAAATTTGATGGATAAAGTCATTGCTCTCCAGACCAAATTTCGTCCAGACATGGAAGAATATTATCAGGAGGCTAAAACCCGAACCGCCCTTCTTAGAATTGTGGGGTTGGATGGGGAAACACTTGTTTTGACAGTGAATAACGGTAGAATATCTTATGGGGACCCCGACGATAAACCAGTTCATGTTTTCCGTTGCAGCAGCGACACTTTCTTGGATTTGTTATCAGGTGAAACCACCGTTAGAAAAGAAGCAACTCTTGGGCATTTCACCATAGAAGATGCGAATTCAGGAGAAATAAACATTGTTGAATTGGAGAAATGGAGTAAAGCCTTCGATCGTATGAGAGGCCTACTGAAGGTGGTTGTATGATATATAATGCAATAAAAGGATATTTACTCGAGATTCGAATTCCAGCCATGCTTGTTGCTTTATTGACAGCTATCTTAGGATCCAGCGCAGCAACCATGGGCTTTCTTCCAATGAACTATGCAACCGTAACATTACACACAGTTAATGTTTTCACAATCTTGTATATGGCACATCTAGTCGACACATTGAATGACAGATTTATCCGGGATGAATATGGGAGTGGATAT
>DATKTE010000225.1:0-2052 GCA_035531295.1 Alphaproteobacteria bacterium | reverse complement strand
AGACGTTGTGATCTTGCCCTTTTCTTTTAGCTCTCTTATCTCCTTGTTGATTTGCTTTGCGATTTCCTTCTGTGCCTTTACTAGATTCTTAGTGGCCTTTACTTGGGCCTTTATGACCTCCATTAGGTTCTTCTTGTCCTCAGTAGACACGCTGTCTTTTATTCCAAGAACTCTGTCTACTCGTGGCGCTGACTTCTGGCGCAATCCAAGGGCCTTTCTAGCGTCTCTGATAATCTGCTCGCGCTGCAAGTCGTCTGCACGCTCATACACCCTTGACTTCTGTATGTAGTTGATTACGTTCTCGGCTATCTGAGCTGCGCTTACGCCTCTTTTCTTTGACTTATCAACAATCTTTTGAACCTCACCAATCATCCTGTCATAACCGGGGATGGTTTGAGGCTGTGCCTTTTGGGCTCTGGTCTTTACTTCAGGTTCTGTGGTACCTGGCTCAAGTCCTTCTCCCCTGTAATCATCTGAAAGTTCTCCTTGGTTAGCGGCAGCTGAATTTTCTTCATTAATTTTAACGTCTCCTTCTGCCACGTATTCATACCAGACTGGCTTGCTAATTCCTCCGGCTTTTGTATTGACTTCTTCATATAGTTGGTTTATGTTTATTTCTCCGTTTTTGTACTTTTCCCATATTTCATTTATTGCCTTTTTATTTTTAGCTGTTTTAAAAGAAGCCTTGTATAGACCCCTCACGGCTTCCCATGTAATACTCTGAAGTTCTCTTGGGAGTATTCCTAGTTCTTTTGAAAGCTCCCTATAAGCATCTGCCATTACCGGATACGAACCAACCAAGCCTGTGGATGCAGACCTTGGAGGTCCGCTTAGGTTTGTGCTTACCTCTGCGTCTGATCCAGCAAGTGGCTTTAGTAGAGCTGCCGCAACTGCATGGGTGTCTATAGTTACCGCATTTGTGTCGTTAGGGTTTGATATATTTACAAAGAAATTTCTAACCTTGTGTTGATTTCCAAGATTTTCAGATATGTTCTCAATGCTTCCGTTTTCAAGTATTGAAATCGCCTTCATTATAGGCCCGAATCCACCCCATCCAACTTTAGCTCTGGCTCCTTTGTCTGTCATTACGAATCCATTTATCTCTCCAGTTGGGGATATATTTTCGTAATCTCTTGTATTATAAACCTCGTCATAAGCCCTAACAAAAAATGCCTTCTCCGGTATAGACATGTCTTTAAACTTCTTACCTCTCATTTCTTTCAATAAAAGGTCAATGCTTTTCTCTGTCAGCTTTTTTGCTGGCCCTTCAAATAATGGAGAAACATTCTTACCAGTTCCGGTATTTGCATTTCTGATATACTCCTCCATCTTTTCGTCTATTGTAGATTCCTTTTTGGTGTTGTATATATCTATAACTCTTTTACCAAGAGAAAGGTTTCTAAACCAATCCATTTGAGGGCTCAAAACAGCCATGACTCCAGAAACTTGATTTGTTGTGTATCCATATTGTTTTGCAACTTCATTGGACACTATATTCGCCCCATCGTACCAAAGCTTTGTTATTGTCCTTACTTCATCAGAAAACTGATCATAAAGCCACTTTAAATTGCTTTTTACATTTTCTTTAAACTTTTCAAATACCTCTTGAGCGTCTTCAATTGTTTTTATGGAATCTTTATCTACATTAACATTAGGGTACTGAGCTAGTATCCCTGCTAGCTTTATAGCATAATCTTTTGCATTCTTATCTGTTTTTGCCGCGTCAATTATAACATTTGTTGATACAATTAAATCACTATTAGAATGAGGATTGCCCTTGGATGGCACCCTAGTGCTTACATTGTCTCCTTTCTGTACTTTTGCTTTTGTTGTCTTTTCTATTTGTTTGTTTTTATCCTTTAAAGATTTCTGTGCTCTTGAGCTTGGCTTTGGCAGATTTCCCTTGTTGTCTAGTTTTGTTGGAGTAACAAAGAACCCACTTATGTCCTCGCCCTTTGCCATCATGTCTGACATGGTGCTCATGAAGTCAAGGATAGTCTCTGGCGTGGCCTCCTTTAAGAACACAGGCTGGCCGGTCAACTGGATCGCAAA
>DATKTE010000224.1:0-8018 GCA_035531295.1 Alphaproteobacteria bacterium | reverse complement strand
GGAATGGGATACACCAACAAAGAGATGACAGATCTTCTATACAAGAAATCAGGGCTCTTAGGTCTTTCGGACAAGAGTAATGATATGAGAGAGCTCCTCAGTCTTAAAACGCCTCAGGCAAATGAAGCCATCAACTATTTTTGCTATCATATTCAAAGGAAACTAGGGTCTTTAGTCGCAGCTCTTGGAGGACTTGATACCTTTGTATTTACGGGAGGAATAGGCGAAAACGCGCCGCTGATTCGTCAAAAGGTATGTGAAGGACTCAAATGGCTGAACATAGAATTAGATCAGGATCTCAATTCTTCACCTTCATCTGACGCCTTTCAAATCACCACACCTCATAGTCAAACCTCTGTTTGGGTTATTCCAACGAATGAAGAAATCATTATTGCAAGGGATGTCGTTAAACTAACGAGAGACATTTGATCTCCGGAGTGGGCGGAGTCAGTAGTAAAAGAATAAAAATAATGTAAAAGTTTGTAATAAAAAAGGAGGGAAAAATGATTGAAGTCATACCAGGAGAGGATAAGAAACTCATACATTTTAAATATGAGGGCATAGTCTCACATAAAGATTATCAAAACATTCTCATACCATCACTTGAAAAAATGATTGCAAAAGAAAAAGGCCCACTTCGCCTTTTCTTTGATCTAAGAAAAATGAAAGAGATCGAAGCCAAGGCCATTTGGGATGATTATAAATTTGGAATTCATCATGGTAAAGACTTCGCAATGGTTGCAATAGTGGGGGATCAGTGGTGGTTGGGCCCTCTCACTAGCCTTGCAGGTCTTTTCTATAATGTGAAGCTCAAGAATTTTACAACCCAGCAGTATGAAGACGCTTTGAAATGGATCAATCAGTAAGATTGAACTTATTAAATAATGACCTCAGATTTTCGGTAGATATTTATTTAATATTATAGAGGAGTTTGTAAAATGAGTTCAAATGACAAAGACAAGGAAAAGATCTCAAAAATACAGCCTAACCAAGAGGTTCATAGAAGTGCATCTTATACAAAGAACTCACCTTCATCGAATGCCTCTACCCCCTTATCCGCTGAAGGGGTTACCTCTACTTTCGATAGAGAATTTCATGCAAAGCTTGGAAAACTCACTGCGATGTCTCCTGCGTCTTTTGCTGGAGCTTATTGCGACTGGGTTTTTCACCTTACATTTTTGCCAGGAAAACAACTCTCTCTCATGGAAAGCGGCCTAAGAAAAAGTACGAATTTATTTGATTACATTTTGGGGGTTACACTTGGTATAAATAAAGAATGCTGCGTCAATCCTCAAATTAACGATAGAAGATTTAAGGACTTAGGGTGGCAAACATGGCCCTATAATATCTATCAACAGGCCTTTTTACTCACCGAAGAGTGGTGGGATGAAGCAACAAGTACTGTAAGAGGGGTTTCCGAACACCATTCCGCGGTTCTGCCCTTTCTCACACGTCAATGTTTGGATATGGTGGCACCACTTAACTTCCCCTTCACGAATCCAAAAGTTATGAAGACAACAATAGAACTTAAAGGCGCGAACCTTATAGAAGGGGCCACAAATTTTGCAGTTGATATTCATCGCTCTCTCAATAAGGAACCTCCCCTTGGAGCTGAAAACTTCAAGGTAGGTAAAGATATTGCGGTAACGCAAGGGAAAGTCATATTTCAAAATGATCTTATTGAATTAATACAATATTCGCCGCTTACAGATGAAGTTTATCCCGAACCCATTCTGATTGTACCCGCATGGATAATGAAATATTATATCCTAGACCTATCTCCACATAACTCGCTTGTAAAATACATGGTCGAACATAATCATACGGTTTTTATGATTTCTTGGAAAAATCCGACCTCAGAAGATAGAAATATCGGCTTTGAAGAATATGTTAATTTAGGAATTATGGATGCATTAGAAGCTATCTCGGCAATTCTACCGGGTGAAAAAGTAAATGCTGTTGGTTATTGTTTAGGAGGAACACTTCTCTCAATTGCAGCTTCTCTTATGGGGCAAAATAGAGATGATCGAATCAAATCCTTATCTCTATTTGCATCCCAAGTTGATTTTGAAGACGCAGGCGAACTTCTTCTCTTTATTGATGAAAGCCAAATTACATTTTTAGAAGATATTATGTGGGATAAAGGATACCTTGATGCCTCACGCATGGCAGGCACATTTAGTATGTTACATTCCTATGATCTTATCTGGTCAAAGGCAATAGAAAACTATCTCTTAGGGAAGAGAGAAAAGCTGTTCGATTTAATGGCATGGGATGCAGATACAACGCGAATGCCTTACAAAATGCAGTCTGATTATCTTCGCAAACTCTATCTTCACAATATGCTTTCTGACGGTAAGTTTACAGTAGGGGGACAACAGGTTGCACTTGATAACATTAAGTTACCTATCTTTTTAGTTGGAACCCAAAAGGATCACGTCGCTCCTTGGAAATCTGTTTATAAAATCCACCTATTTACAAAGAGTGATATAACTTTCGTGCTCACAAGCGGAGGACATAATGCCGGTATCGTTAGTGAACCTGGACACGTTAGTGCACCTGGACATTCGCAGCGTACTTATCAAATTTCAACTCATAAAAATTCAGATAAAAATCTTTTTCCAGATGAATGGCTTGCAAAAACCCATCATACCACGGGTTCTTGGTGGCCTGTTTGGCATCAATGGCTTTCTGAACAGTCATCGAGGAAAGTGGCTCCTCCTCCCATGGGACAACCCACAAAAGGGTATAAAATTTTACGAGATGCTCCTGGAATATATGTATTAGACAAGTAAGGCGTCTCCTCATATAAAGCTGGACTTCTTCGAAATGCCTTAAGAGTAAATTAAATAAATTTTAATACCATAAGCAAAAAAAGGGAATTCCTATGATGGATAGCAAAAAGTTGCCAACTGACATCAAAAAGAAGGCTGGTCCCAAAAAATCAACTAGTAAGAAAAAATTACCAGTTGATATAAAAACAGATGTCTCTAAAGGGCTAACGGACAAGGAAGCTGTTTTACGTCTGCAAAAGTATGGTGACAACGCCCTGCCAGAAAAACACCAGAATCTTCTGCTGAAACTTCTTTCCTATTTCTGGGGGCCGATCCCATGGATGATCGAGGCCGCGGCCGTATTATCTGGCATCATGCAGCATTGGTGGGATTTGATCATCATTGCAGCCTTGCTGTTTATCAATGCAGCAGTCGGTTTTTGGCAGGAGTATAAGGCGGATAATGCAATTGAACTGCTCAAGGCTAAGTTAGCTCTGACAGCTCGTGTTCTGCGGTCTGGTAAGTGGAGGGAGATTCCTGCTCATGAACTGGTGCCCGGTGACATTGTTTTTCTTAATTTGGGTAATATTGTACCTGCGGACATGAATCTTGTATCTGGAGATTCCTTGAGCGTGGATCAGTCTCAATTAACTGGAGAATCCCTGCCTGTAGATAAAAAAACCGGTGATATGGTTTACTCTGGCTCCATCGTGCGGCTGGGACAAATGCAAGGTGTTGTTACGGCAACTGGGGCTAAAACCTACTTCGGGAAGACAGCTGAGCTGGTGGAAGAGGCTGGGACTGTGTCCCATTTTCAGCATGCCGTGCTGAAGATTGGTAATTTTCTGATTTGTGTGACCATCGCTCTGGTTGCAATAATCTTATTGGCGGCCGTCTTAAGGCATACACCGTTCTTAGAAACCATACAGTTTTGCCTGGTTCTGACGGTTGCAGCTATTCCAGTCGCTCTGCCTGCCGTGCTGTCGGTCACAATGGCGGTCGGTGCTGAGAAACTAGCGAAGATGAAGGCCATTGTGTCACGGTTGGTCGCCATCGAGGAACTGGCAGGAATAGATGTGCTTTGCGCGGATAAGACTGGCACCCTGACTCAAAATAAGCTGACCGTGGGTGATGTGTGGTGCGCACCGGGTGTGGACATTAATGAGCTCCTTTGGGAAGGGGCCCTTTCCAGCAGTAAAGAAAGTTCCGACACCATTGACCATACCATCATCAAAGCGGCAGGAAAGTTGCCCAAGGGTTATAAAATCATCCATCTAGAACCTTTTAATTCTGTCATAAAACATACGATGGCAAAGATCAGCAAAGACGGAAAAACCTTCTTTATCGCAAAGGGCGCGCCACAAGTTATTGTAAAAATGTGTGGTAACGGTGATGCGGTGAATTCCAAAGTTGATGCCTTTGCAGCCCAGGGCTACCGTACGATCGCAGTCGCGCGCAAAGATGGGAATAAGTGGAAATTCCGTGGGCTGATTCCATTGTCTGACCCACCCCGTGAGGATGCAGCACAAACCCTGGCTGAGGCCAAGGATATGGGTGTTTCCATCAAGATGATTACGGGTGATCACGTTTCTATCGCTCGCCAGATTTCAGCTAAATTACATTTAGGGCTCAACATCTTGGTGGCCTCAAATCTGTTTGGTAAAAGTCTCAGCAAAAAAACTGTTGATAATGAGCTGGATCAAGCCGATGGCATTGCTGAAGTCTTTCCCGCAAACAAATATGACATCGTTAAAGACTTACAAGCACAAGGCCATATCGTGGGTATGACCGGTGATGGTGTTAATGATGCACCTGCTCTCAAACAAGCGGATGTGGGCATTGCGGTTTCCGGTGCGACGGATGCGGCTCGTGCGGCTGCTGACATTGTGCTCACAACTACAGGGATCTCCATTATTGTATCAGGTATTGCGGAAGCTCGGCGCATTTTTCACCGTATGATCAGTTACGCCACGTTCCGCATTGCAGAAACTATGCGTGTCCTACTGTTCTTAACGGTATGCATCCTTGTCTTCAATGTTTACCCCGTGACAGTCATCATGATCGTGCTCCTGGCACTTCTCAATGATTTCCCGATTATGATGATTGCTTTTGATAATGCAGCAGTAGCCGTTAAACCCGTGCGCTGGGATATGCATCGTGTTCTATTAATAGCGACAACAATAGGAATCATTGGTGTAATCAGTACTTTTTTGCTGTTTTGGTATAGCGTCTATGGACTGCATCTACCTCATTCTATGGTTCAGACACTGATTTTTCTCAAATTGCTCGTATCTGGGCATCTCACACTTTATATCACGCGCGATTATAGTTGGTTTTGGGCGCGCCCCTGGCCATCGCTCAAGTTGTTGGTCACCGTTGAAGCCACGCAGGTGTTTGGTACGCTGGCCGCAGTGTATGGGTGGTTCATGGGCCCCATTGGCTGGTGGTACGTCCTTGTTGTCTGGGGTTGGGCGCTTATAGAGTTTCTTATTGCCGATACGGTGAAAGTAGAACTTGTACGGCTGTTCGACTTATGGTTGGCACGGAAAAAGAAAACCATCCCTCACAAACAAAAAGGAAAATAGGATTGTGACAAAAGCTCTATAACTAGCGAACCTTGCGCAACAAGTGAAACAATAACGTTCTCAAGGTTTGAGGGATCCCATCCGATGAATTATTATTCAAGAAAATTAACCCTCTTAATCATCCATTCTTTCGATGGCCATGGCGACAGCTTCTCCACCACCAATACAAAGCGACACCACACCCTTTTTCTTACCATGAGTCTTGAGGGCATAGATAAGTGTGGTGAGGAGTTTAGCTCCCGTCGCACCGATAGGATGGCCAAGGGCACAAGCCCCCCCATGGATATTCACATTCTTATGGGTGAGTCCCAAATCTTTCATTACAGCCATAACAACAACGGCAAAAGCTTCGTTAATTTCATAGAAATCCACCTCGTCCTTGCTCCAGCCCGCTTTTTTAAGGACTTTTTCGATAGCTCCAACGGGAGCCAAAGTGAACCATTCAGGTTCTCGTGAATGCTGAGCTTGTGCCACAATTTTGACCAGAGGTTTAAGATTTCGCCTCAATGCTTCACTTTCTTTCATTAAGACGACAGCTGCCGCACCATCACTTATTGAGCTTGAATTAGCTGCTGTTACGGTCCCATCCTTTGTAAAAGCTGGCTTAAGGAGAGGGATTTTATCAAAGTTTACTCTACCAGGTGTTTCGTCTTCATCGACACTTATTGTTCCTTTTTTAGTGGTTATGGATACTGGCACAATTTCTTGGCTAAAATACCCTTTTTTAATGGCATCAAGGGCGCGGTTATCTGTCTCAATAGCAAATGCATCTTGCTCTTTTCTGGTAAAATTGTATTTTTTAGCCGTGTTTTCTGCAAAAATACCCATAGAAGTTCCCCCCGTATAAGCATCTTCTAAGCCATCAAGCAGCATGTGGTCTTCAATTTGATGAGGTCCCATTCGTAATCCCGTTCGAGCACCAGATAATAGATAGGGAGCACGGGTCATACTTTCCATTCCCCCTGCAATGGCTATGTCTATGGAACCTGCTAGAATTGCATCATGGGCAAACATCACTGACTTTAAGCCCGATCAACAAACTTTATTAATTGTTACGCACGCTACTTTTTTAGGAAGTTCAGCATTGAGCGCTGCTTGACGTGCAGGTGCTTGCCCTACTCCTGCAGGGAGGACGCAGCCCATGATAACTTCATCAATATCTTCTCCCGAAATTTTTGAAGCTGCCAAAGCACCTTTTATAGCTGTTGCTCCGAGTTGAGTTGCGCTCACGTCTTTATAGACACCTAGAAATGAACCTGTCGGGATGCGCTTAGCAGAAACGATGACGATTGTATCTTCTGACATGTTTGACTCCTTATTTTTCTAAAGAGTAGCCTAAGACTCTCGCGTTAAAATATAGTTAAGATGTATAACTCTGGTTGCATGAATACCATTTTTTGGATGCCATTTGCTGATAGGGTGATCAAGTTTTAAACCGTGTTTAGTTAATTTACGACAGTTCTTTTGCAAATGATCCAGTGACAATAAATGAAGAAGATGTTGCATTTTGCATGATTCTTGCCACAAATACAAAATTACCCTACATGTGCTATGATTAGGTTCAAACAGCATTTTTTATACTTTTTACCCCTGCCACAAGAGCAGAGATCGTTTCTGCCCTATTTTACCAACATGTTCTGTGGAAGAAATTCTTTTCTCATGGCTGCATACGGGATGGCAATCCCTGTGATCAACGTTTTGTCTCCATTTATCAATAAGGGCTGAATTCCTAATTGTTCTCCAAGGTAATTTCTTTTTGGTGTTTCCCTCGTTTCACAAACACCGAGGGAAATTTCAATATCCTCAACATCTCCAGCGACTTACTGGAAACACACGGCTCTAGCATTTTAGAGTCTATTTCCAGGCATCTTCATACTCCGCACTTTCAACCCTCTTGTGCATTGTTTTTCCGACTTTAGTTTGCACTGAATGTGCAGGCATGTTTTTTAACAAGAGTTCTAAATCAGAAGACAACGTTTGAGTGCGTGTTTTTGGATCAGTGGTTCCGTAGGATTGGTAAACCTCTCGAAAGCTATCCTCGATGTTTGTTACATTTTCTTCCAAAAGAAGTGTGTAGGATAATTTTGCAAACTGCCAATTTCTTAATAACTTTGAATTTCCTTTGTTTTCCTTAAACGTGTCAATGAGCGCCTCATACTTAGATTTTATAGGTGAGACCTTCTCTGTTTTTTGACGACTGGCTAGCTTTATGAGAGAAGAATAGACGTTGCTCACATCTTTTTCTTCAACCCCTTGACTCTCAATAAGAGAATCAAGTTTTGAGAATGTTTCCTCGGTGAGTGTTTCAAGTTTTTTTGCTGAGGCAGCCATAACAGAAGCTCGAATGGTTTCTCTCGCCAAGCGTTTGTTTTCATGGATATCCTCAATGAACTTTTTACGAATACCCACCTCTTGTTGTGCTATCAATCTAAGTTCATCCTTGTCATAGTGTTCCTCAAAGTTCACAAGATGAGGATTGGCCATGTATAAACTATGAAGGATGAACTTCGTATAATCATGATTACCTTTAAAGGCTTGCTCGACCCATTCTTGAAATTGTGGCACAATTCCTTGTAAAAGCTTCTTTTGATTTAAGTTTGTTGGTATTTTGACGTTATAATATTCTTCAATAAACCGTTGAGATCCATATAAATAATGC
>DATKTE010000223.1:0-15866 GCA_035531295.1 Alphaproteobacteria bacterium | reverse complement strand
CTGACATCTTGAGTATCACTTGAGGGAATTCTGAGAACTGGTTCTGACTTAAATCCAAAGTCTCTAGGTTTTCTAAATTTTCAAAGCTATCTGGAAGCTCCTGAAGCTGATTTTCACCTAAATATAGAGATTGAAGATTACTGAGTTTACCCATCTCAGCGGGCACTGAGGTTAATCTATTTTTTAAGGCTGTAATCACGCGACTCGTTAATTCTCCCTTATTAAAAGAAAATTCGGTCATTGTGTGATTTCCTAGCCTTATACTGCCTAAATTATTTAACTCTCCTATTGATGAAGGCAAGCAGTTTAGATTATTATCCTCCAAATCCAAATCCGTTAGCGAATTTAAACCTCTTATCTCTTCAGGAAGAAAAGTCAATTGGGTACCTTTAATTACAAGCCTCCGGAGCCCGCTTAACCCGCCTATTTTAGGAGGAAGAAAATTGATCGAAGGACCGGACAGTTTAAGTATTTTTAAATCGCGCAGCAACCCAATCTCGGGTGGCAAGGGTGCATCGAGAGAAAACTCCCTTAAAGAAGTTAATTGTCCAATTTGCGCTGGGACTGGAACCCCCCCTCCTAACCGAAGAGTTTTTAACTCCTTGAGCATCTCTACTTCAGCCGGTAACTGAGCGTCGGCAGATAAATGAGTCAAAGAAGTCATTTGCCCAAGCTGAGGCGGCATGGATTGCAGGGGGCTGCAGTCCTCCAAAAGAAGAGTACTTAAACGACTTAATTTGCCGATTTCAGGCGGGAGAGTTTGAAGAGGATTATTGCTCAAATTAAGATCTTCTAAATGATTCAGCATGCCGATTTCAGGGGGAAGAGTTTGCAAATTATTTGAACCCAGCGCAAGTATCTTTAGCTTACTCAGACGACTGATGTGTGGATTAAGTGAAGTCAAGCAGTTATTATTCAAATATAGTGTTTCCAAATTTGTGAGAAGACAGATTGAGGATGAGATGGTTGTCAAACGGTTATGTAAAAGTTCTAATCTGCTAAACTTTTTAAATTTAGCGCATTTTTCGATAGCAGGGGAAATAGCCCTGAGTCCACATGTAACATCTATTGAATCTATTTTATGAGATAAAGCATCAAAATATTGAGAAGGTAAAACATCGATTTTAATTTCATTAAGATAGCCATCTTGTTTTGGGGTAGAGGCTATCATTTTCAGCAGCTGGGTCATTCCTCTATAGAGCTTCTTCCACGATTCCACTTCCGAAGTAAGATCAGGGCCAGTTTCTTGAGGCCACTTAGCTCTACAGATTTCTTGCCATAAACTATTATCTTTTGACAGCGCAGAAAGTGGTTTGCTGACGAGCACTAGGGTCCTCAATTCGGGAATATTGACGAAAGACAATATACGCAAGACTGTTTCATTAGGTAAAATATAAAAGGAACCCATACATTCGACAAGATTTATATTCTTTGACTTATCTTTTTCTTCTTCATCATCATCTTCTTCATCTATAGTTTGCACAGAAGCCGTTGGCAAAGATTTATGGGAAGCTGCAAGACGAGGAGTGTTCGTTGCCTCAAGAAGCTCCTCTTTAGTCACTTCCATAGCTTCTGAAGGAGTGAAATTTGAAAGGGCTCCCACAAGAGCAAACGTACTAATTGTTGATTTAAAATAATTTGTTGACATGGCAATCTTTCAAAAATTTAAATTGATGTAAAATAAAAGTTAGTGTGACATGTATATTTAAAGAATTTGAGTGTCAAGTATTTTTCATACTAATCACGATAGATAGATCTAGTTTTTAAAAAGGTAAGGAAATACAGTTACGATATTGAAAAAAGTACAGTTTTTTAACAGTATTAATGAAGAAACCTAAACATGATGCAATTTTTTAGCTTGAAGATTAAAAATGGTTGGATGATTTTATATTTTCGATTAACTGTGGAACAACTTTCGAAGTGGGTATATTTCTATTATTAAATTTAATATGATAAGGAGTAAATAATGTATATCAAAGTAAGTTTAGCCATTAAGTCTAGAAACCAACTAAAAAGCATTCATAAGTAGGGCAACACCTCCTACCTTGTTAAAGGAACTGATAATCCTGAGTTTCCTTACTTATCTGAAGTAGAAAGTGATGATTATTCAGTATTTGACGCGACCGATATGGATGGGATCATTGCAGAACTCTTGAAAGCACGGGAAGAGCTTCACGATCTCGCAGATCAACGGCATATAGATGCTCTCATACAGCTTGCAAAAGAATGTAAAGAAACGCCGAACACAGTTCTAGTTTTTGCAGGGTAAGAAGTTTTCTATTTCTATCGAAAATTGTGGAGGTATTTCATATTGAGAGGCACCGGCTTTCTCCCTCCCAAAGTATACCCAGGGTATACCCGCAGAATTTACCACCTTTCACAAAATCCGTGAAACCCTTTGTTAGACTGGTGGGCGATGAGGGATTTGAACCCCCGACCCTCTCGGTGTAAACGAGACGCTCTCCCGCTGAGCTAATCGCCCACTCTAAGGTTTGTATACCTTAGAGTGGATCAGATTTCTAGAGGGAAATTAAAAATTTCAATCACCCATGTGTTTTAAACCTGCGCGAAGGTAATCAAACCCAGTAATTAAAGTCAAAAGAGCTGCAATCCAAAGCCCTATGGTTCCAATCCCATCGATAGGTATAGGAAGCCCTGGAATATGCTCAATAATCAAAAGACTCAGTGCGCCCATCTGAATGGCTGTTTTCCATTTGGCAAGTTCAGTTACAGGAACAGAGACGTGGGCTTCCGCTAAAAACTCGCGAAGTCCAGATACGAGGATTTCTCGACATAAAATAATGACTGCAGGAATCAAGCTCAAGCCTTGAATACGACCAAAACCAACCAGCATCAAAAGCGTTGCAGCCACGAGTAGCTTATCTGCAACCGGATCAAGAAAAATACCAAATCTAGTTGTTTGTTTTAAGGCTCTTGCAAAATACCCATCCAAATAATCCGTAATACATGCGAGAATAAAAAAGAAAGCTGCAAGCCAATTGCAGAGAGGGCTGTCAAAGTAAAACAATGCCACCACAACGGGAATGAGGGCGATCCTGGTAAAAGTTAAAAGATTTGGGAGGGTTGTTGGATTCATACGCGCTTCATTAATCACATTTATTGGGTTGAACAGATCATATTTTCCTATCAGATGCAGTTTTTGTTTCAAATTTTTCTCAGCACTGACTGCAGCTATACTAACCTTTTTCGTGAAAATAATCATATACTTTTTTTGCTAAATTTTGACTTACCCCTTTAACCATCTCAAGATCTTTTAATCCCGCCCCTTCCACAGCTTTTGCGGAGCCAAAATGTTGTAGAAGAGCTCGTTTTCGAGCAACTCCAACGCCAGGAATATCGTCCAATTTCGATTGCGATATCGCTTTAATACGCCTTTTTCTGTGGGCACCAATAACAAAACGGTGAGCTTCATCTCGAAGACGCTGAAGATAATACAACACCTTGTTGTTTGAAGGGAGCTGAAAGGGCTGTCGCCCCGGAACGTAAAAAGTTTCGCGGCCCGCATGGCGATCTGGGCCCTTTGCAATAGCAATCAATTGAACATCAGAAATACCCAAATCAGCAAAGGTCGATTCAGCCGTTGAAAGTTGACCTTTTCCTCCATCAATAAGAACCACATCTGGCCATTGAGCTGTGTCATCTTTATCATGTTCAAGGGCATTAGAAAAACGTCGTGTGAGGACTTCTCGCAACATTCCATAGTCGTCCCCGGGGGACAAATCTTTAGATCGGATATTAAATTTACGATAGGCATTTTTTAGAAAGCCCTCTGGACCCGCAACAATCATAGCCCCAACAGCTTGGGCCCCTTGAATGTGACTATTATCATACACTTCAATGCGTTGGGGAAACGTGGGGAGATCAAACATTTTCATAAAGCTCTGCAAGAGATCTTCTTGAGACGCCTTTTCCGCCAAATGACGCTCTAAAGATTCCTTTGCATTTTCAAAAGCATGCAGAAGAAGTTCGGCTTTGGCTCCAGACTTTGGAAGCTGGATACGGACCCGTTTTCCCGCTTTCTGAGAAAGAGCTTCTTCCAACAATTGAACATTTGGAAGAGATCTATTAATAAGAATTTCAGGCGGTGGGGGCGCATCCGCATAAAATTGAGCGATTGTTGCCTCTAAAACTTCTTCTAGTGGAATATCCTCCCCATGGGATGGAAAAGAAGAATACGCCCCGTAATTTGATCCATTGCGAAACAGGAAGAGTTGAACACAGGTTTTTCCCCCTAAAGACGTGATCGCAAAAATATCTGCATCTTTCAAAATACGCGTGTTAATCATTTGACGTGCTTGAACAGCCGTCAAAGCACGAATACGATCTCTAAAAATGGCAGCTTTTTCATAGTCTCGGACAGCGCTGGCTGCTTCCATGCTCATCGCCAGATTCTCTTGGATTTCACTACTTTTTCCACTCAAGAAATCCCGGGTTTCTTGAACGAGCTGTTGATACTCTTCGTAAGAGATGTAGTCAACACAAGGTGCACTACATCGCTTGATCTGATATTGCAAACAAGGCCTTTTGCGGGACGCAAATACATGATCTGGACAAGAACGAAGCAAGAAAGCTCGATGAAGTGCAGTAAGGGTTGTATTCACGGCTTCTCCAGAAGCAAAAGGGCCGTAATAATCGCCCGGTAAGTTTCTGGCCCCCCTATGCTTTGTCAAAAGAGGATAGGGATGATTTCCTGTGATTCGAATATAGGCAAAAGACTTGCTGTCCCTCATTAGAATGTTGTAACGCGGTGTTAATTTTTTGATGAGATTTACCTCGAGAAGAAGCGCCTCTACTTCCGTATGAGTCGTAACAAACTCCATCCGAGTGGTTTCAGACACCATCCGCTGTAACCTGATCGGCAAGCGATCGGGTTGAGTATAGCTAACAACCCGTTTCTTAAGGTTCTTGGCTTTTCCAACATAAAGGACCTCATCCCTTACATTTATCATACGATAGACCCCAGGGAGGCCGGGAAGAGTTTGGACGTAATTCTTTATGGTTAATACGCCGCGTTCAAGGGCAGATCTTTCTTTACTCATAAAGCTACAATTCCTCTCATTATTCTTTCTGTCAAGGATTCTAAACTATCCACGCATCTTGTGGATAACTCTGTTGATAGGAAGAGTGAGGGAGGAAATTATGAAGCCCCGATCTCCATTTAGGTTGAAATGATGCATTTTTAAGCAGATAAAATTAACTTTTTGATTCATAAGCGTTTTTTAAAGTAAAGAGATAATTTTACCGACTCTCATGAATAATTTCCTTGACGAGAATTTCAAAAAAGCTCGAAAAATTCTCGCTGTGTATAACATGGATAGTTCATGTAATACCCATTTTTTAAATTAATACTTTTTTAACTTTTACACACTGTCCATATTATGACAAATAAAGAAGATGGTGCTCTTCTCTAAACATATCCCTTCAAATAAAATCCTGTATAGCTTTCAGGAACCTTGATAATGGCCTCGGGAGCGCCGGTCGCAACGATCCGCCCTCCCCCGTCTCCCCCTTCAGGCCCTAGATCGATAATCCAATCAGCAGTTTTAATGACTTCAAGATTATGTTCAATTACAATCACTGTATTACCTTGATCGACAAGTGTATGAAGAACTTCAAGGAGCTTTCGTACATCATCAAAGTGAAGGCCTGTGGTGGGTTCATCTAAAATGTAAAGGGTTTTCCCTGTTGCCCGACGCGAAAGCTCTTTCGATAGTTTTATCCGTTGAGCCTCTCCTCCTGAGAGAGTCGTTGCCCGTTGCCCAACATGGATATAACCGAGTCCTACTTGGGAAAGAGTTGAAAGCTTTTCTTTAATGCTGGGCATGGCGTCAAAGAAAATGAGAGCCTCATCAACCGTCATGTCTAAGACATCTGCAATCGATTTATCCCGATATTTGATCTCAAGGGTTTCTCGATTATAGCGCTTACCATGGCACTGATCACATTCAACATACACATCTGGCAAAAAGTGCATTTCAATCTTGATAACTCCATCCCCTTGGCAAGCTTCACATCGCCCCCCCTTCACATTGAAAGAAAAGCGCCCTGCGGAATACCCCCGAGCCTTGGATTCTGGGAGGGCCGCAAACCATTCCCGAATAGGCGTGAAGACCCCTGTATAGGTTGCTGGATTCGACCTTGGTGTACGGCCAATGGGAGATTGATCGATATCCACAATCTTGTTAATTAATTCAATCCCTTCGATGCGCTCATAGGGCCCAGGGATATCAGAGTTGTCATTTAAGATCTGCGCCAATCCCTTATAAAGGGTTTCAATGATCAGGGACGATTTGCCTCCTCCAGAAACACCTGTCACACATGTAAACATCCCCAACGGGAAATCAACGGTAACATTTTGGAGATTATGAGTTTTTGCACCCACAATTCTTAACTCCTCCCCACGCTTTGGCTTACGCCTTTCTTTAGGAAGAGGAATTTTCTGAGCGCCCGTCAGATACTGACCTGTCAGGCTCTTTGGATTAGCCATAATCTCTTTAGGCGTTCCTTGAGCTACTATGAAACCGCCTTTCGCTCCTGCCCCGGGCCCCATATCAATAACATAGTCTGCAGTCCGGATAGCGTCTTCATCATGCTCCACGACAAGCACAGTATTCCCCAAATCCCGAAGACGGGTAAGCGTTGCCAAAAGCCGGTCATTATCCTTTTGATGAAGGCCAATGGATGGCTCATCAAGCACATAAAGGACCCCCATAAGACCTGAACCAATTTGCGACGCCAGGCGAATGCGCTGGCTTTCTCCTCCCGAAAGAGTCCCAGAAGCTCTGGAAAGCGAGAGATAGCCAAGTCCCACACTCACTAAAAACCCAAGACGGTCTTGGATTTCTTTTAAAATGCGGCTTGCGATGTCTCTTTCTTTTTGCGTCAGCTTTTCTGTAAGCTCCTCAAACCAAATTTGACCATGAGCAATCGACATCTCGGTGACTTGACCTATATGAAGCCCCTGAATTTTAACAGCCATAGCCTCCGGTTTTAAGCGATAGCCATGGCAATCCTCACAGGGCAATGTGCTTTGGTATCGGTTCATCTCCTCAGGTTGACCGTAACGTTCCTTTCTTTCTCGCTGCCGGCGTGCAAGGCTTGGAATCACTCCTTCAAAAGCTTTGTTTTGCGTAAATGTTCTCGTCTCATCATGATATGTGGTTGAGATCTTCTCCCCGCCCGATCCATGTAAGATAACATCCCTCGTGTCTTGAGGAAGATTTGCAAAGGGCTCATCCATCCGTCCACCAAACTTGGCTACAACAGCCTCTAATGCTTGGTTGTAATAATGAGAAAAAGCCCCCGCCCAGGGCGCAATGGCCCCCTCACCTAACGTTAATTCGGGGTTGGGAACGATAAGATGCGGGTCAAAAACAATATTCACCCCAAGTCCATCACATCCCGGACAAGCCCCGAAAGGACTATTAAAAGAAAAAAGACGCGGTTCAATTTCATCAATGGTAAAGCCAGACACCGGACACGCGAACTTTGCAGAAAAGGTGTGCCGTTCCCTGGAATCTGCATTTTCTGCGTAGAGAAGTCCATCGGACAACCTTAAACAGGTTTCAATCGCATCAGGTAGACGATGGCCTATGTCAGGACGCATCACAAGGCGATCAACGACAACTTCTATATCATGCTTAATTTTTTTGTTCAGAACAGGGACTTCATCGATATCGTAAAGAGTGCCATCTACCTTAAGACGCTGAAAACCTTGTTTCCGAAGATCTGAAATTTCCTTTTTGTATTCGCCCTTCCGGCCCCTAACAATGGGGGCTAAGAGATAAAGCCGCGTGCCTTCAGGTAGTTCCATTAAACGATCGACCATTTCAGAAACTGTCTGGCTTTGAATAGGAAGACCGGTCACGGGCGAATAGGGAATACCGATGCGAGCGAACAAAAGACGCAGGTAATCGTATATTTCCGTCACCGTTCCAACGGTTGAACGAGGGTTCTTGGAGGTTGTTTTTTGTTCAATGGAAATGGCAGGAGAGAGTCCTTCAATCGAATCCACATCTGGCTTTTGCATCAATTGTAAGAATTGACGCGCGTAAGCAGAAAGGCTTTCCACATACCGTCTCTGACCTTCTGCATAGATTGTATCAAAGGCGAGGGAAGATTTCCCAGATCCACTGAGACCCGTGATAACCACAAGCCGATCGCGAGGGATTTCTACCTCAATATTTTTAAGGTTATGCTCGCGCGCACCACGGACATGAATTGAATTCGTCATTTAAAAATCCCACAATTGAACATTTTTTGTTCATTACAAATTTAATGCGTGAAAAATATGTTACATCAGGAAATACATTTGTTATCCTAAACGCAGCGCATAGGTGTAGCCGCACCTATACGCCGCTAAACATAACAACCCTAAAACGGAGGATTATCATGTCTGAACTGAATATATACACACATGACCTTTTCATCAAACGCTTAGAATACAATCTGGAACAGTTGGCTAAAACCCTTGAACAGATGGACATTTTTATCTATAGCGCTAAGCAATTGAGCCAAGAACTGAAGAAGAGCTGTCACGATGAAGTTAATTACCAATATATTATATAATATATACTTATAGTAACTTCATCTATTAGAAAAAGTCAATGCTACTTATTACATCTTCGCGTATTGAATAAATTTACAAAAAAGCTTGACATTTTACTTACTTATACACACATATATAATTGATTATGTTTTTTGTTTAATTAATTACATGGGTATTAAAATGAATTGTTGCTCTAAAGTTATCTCAAATACATTAAAAATCTCTCTTATTTGCGGAATTTCTCTCGTCTCCGTTGAACAAGCCATGGCAGAAAAAGTGAGATCTGGAATACATTTATCGATGGAATAGACGAATTCAATCCCACATACCTAACGGCAGTGTGCAAAGGTATGAAACAAGCTGCTAAAGAACCGACAAAAAGAAAGTGACAAGCCTTAGAAGAGAAAATTGCACTCATTAAGGTCGCAAACACTACTGATTACTTGATATTAATTATATAAAGCAGGCTCTTCTTTTAGATAAAAAAGATAAGAAAGAAAAGGAAGAGGAAGAGGAAGAGGAAGAGGAAAAAGGTTCCCTTGTGTCGCTAAAATCAAAGAGACAGGCATATTTGTAGGCGAAAGCCCTGCTTTTTATCTCTAAATAGTATTCGATTATCAGTTTTATCTTACATTTTTGTCCAACGATTTACAAAGTTTTCCATGTCTTTAGAATTTATTTCTTTCCCATCTATAAGTTCTTGACCAACTTGGTATAAACGTTTTGCAAGTTCTATTGCTTTCTTTCCGTCAGTTTGGCATTTGGATGCGTTGTGTGGCTTAATAAACCTTCCCCATGATATAAAGATCCGTCGCCCTTAATTGCAATTCTTTTCCCAAATATGCGATATTTGTAGATACCAACATGCGCATATTCTTATCCATTGTCGACGTTAAAGGCATAGCACTTTCGTTTTCTATAGCCATGCTTGCGTTGATAAATAGAATAGAAAAAGCCAGAGTTAAGACTGATTTCCTCATAATTACATCACTCCCTTAAGTTATGAATAATCTACCTTACCTTGATGGACCATTCCTGCACATAATCTTTCATTTGCTCAGGATCGACTTCTTTATTTCCGAGGATTTTTTGTCCTAATTGGATCATTTGCGTTCCAATATCCACCATCTCATTTCCCTTACTTTGACATTCTTGATGGTCCTTGTGACTTAATAATCCTTGACCCAAAAGGTAAACATTTGTTCCGCGTAATTGAAATTCTTTTCCTAATTTTTCTAAGAATGTTGACGCCATCATCCTCATATTTTCATCTATTGAATGAGTTACTGTAGAATCCGCCATAATTGTTTCTCCCTTGTTTATGTATGCATATTTATAAAATGAAAGCTTATGTTATTATAAAAATATACTTATGATGCCTCAATGTCTGGTTAACATGACGCTTTGTATTATACATTAAACCTAAAATGAAAAATATCCCCATCTTGAACGACATACTCACGGCCCTCTAAACGCAGCTTCCCCTCGGCTTTAGCCCCTTGCTCGCCTTGAAAAGCAACATAATCATGATAGGAAATCGTTTCTGCACGAATAAATCCGTGTTCAAAATCTGAATGGATTTCTCCCGCTGCTTGGGGAGCTTTCGCCCCTTTCGATACCGTCCATGCATGGGCTTCTTTCGGACCGATGGTAAAAAAGGTAATTAAATTTAAAAGACTATATCCTTCTCGAATAACGAGCGTAAGACCCGTTTCACTGAGTCCCAAACTCTGCAGGAACTCGGTTTTTTCTTCTTCAGAATCAAGAGAGGCAACTTCCGCTTCAATGGCCGCAGAAATAATGGCGATACGGCTCCCCTCTTTCTCTGCTCTTTCTTTGACAAGCTTGGTGAATCGGTTACCAGTAGCAGCTTCATTTTCTGATACATTACACACATATAAAATGGGTTTTGTAGTAATCAGTCCTAAACGCTGCAATTCTATTTTCTCTTCGGAGGTGCATTCAACATACCGCGCCGGCTCTCCTTGGCGGAGAAGCTCTAGCGCCCTTTCCATTAGAGGATATTGAAGAAGAGCCTGAGCATCCTTAGTCTTAAGCTTTTTCTCAAGCGCAGGCATACGCTTTTCAAGACTTTCCAAATCGGCCAACATCAGTTCCGTTTCAATGACGTCTATATCCCTTATAGGATCAATCTCACCTTCTACATGTGTTATATCCGAATCTTCAAAACATCGCACAACATGAACGATGGCGTCGACTTCACGAATATGCCCTAGGAATTGGTTTCCTAACCCTTCACCCTTGCTTGCACCACGGACAAGACCGGCAATATCTACAAATTCAAGTTGGGTAGGAATGATTTTTGCAGACCCTGCGATACGCGCAAGATCATCGAGCCTTTTATCTGGAACACCCACGCGTCCCACATTAGGCTCGATTGTACAAAACGGATAATTAGCAGCTTCCGCCGCAGCGGTTGCAGTCAGAGCATTGAAAAGAGTGGATTTCCCAACATTGGGAAGGCCAACAATACCACATTTAAATCCCATGAGAGCTCTCCGTTTTAGAATGAGGGGGCGGAAGGGTTTGCATTATTTTTGCTGCATAACTTTCTGGAGACGATGTCAGTAATAAGTCGACCTCGTCTGCTAAACACGATATGAGAGGATCAAGCCATACTTTCTCCTCCTTCGAAAAATCCGAGAGAACATAGGAAGTTACCGCTCCCTTATGGAGGGGACGACCAATTCCAATTCGCACTCGCCAATACTGCGTACCAATGTGAGCATCCAAATCCCTAAGCCCGTTATGTCCCCCATGACTACCACCTTGTTTGACACGCACTTTTCCTGGTGCCAAATCAAGATCATCATGGAAAACAATGACATGCTCGGGTGGAATTTTAAAAAACTTTGAAGTCTCTCCAACAGGGCGACCCGATCGATTCATAAAAGCTAAGGGTTTGAAAAGATAAACTTTTGTCTGATCTACCCGTCCTTCGCTGAGAAGCCCCGAAAACTTTGATTTTTCAGGAGCAAACCCATAGCTCTTTTGGATCTCATCAATACACATAAAGCCCACATTGTGGCGGTTGTGTGCATATTCTCGTCCTGGGTTACCAAGTCCCACCAAAAGATACATATACTTTTTGCCTTTCAAGTTTCGGGTGCGTTGACCTTCGGGTCGCGCCCTCTGTCACGTAGTTAACTACGCTCATCGGGCTCGCCACTCGATCGCCTACCCAAATTCTTGAAATCCTTTGAGTATAGCCAAATGAAAAACAAGACTTACGCCTCTTCCCCTTCTGCAGCACCTTCAGCACCTTCTGCCGAACCCTCTTCCTCTCCTACAACCTTCTTCATAACCGTTGGAGCCACGATATTAGCAATATCGCTATCTCGCTCTGGATGAGCTGCAACCACGCCTTCTGGCAATTTTATATTCTTAAGGTGGATGGTATCTTGTATCTCAAGACCGGTAAGATCTATTTCAATACTGTTTGGGATATGGTCGATATTAGAAATCACTTCCAAATTATGGGTGATAATATTCAAAACACCACCACGCTTAATACCAGGGGAATTGAGTTCATTGATAAACTGTATTGGAACAGCAACCGTGATCTTCCCATCCTTGGAAACGCGGAGGAAATCCACATGCAAAGGCCGATCTGTCACGGGATGAAACTGTACAGCCCGAGCGAGCGCTTTTTCTTTTTTTCCACCTACGGGAATATCAAAAACCTTTGATAAAAATCCCGTCGAGTGAAGCTCCTTATTCAACTGAATAGGATCTAATGAAAAATGAACGGGCGCATCCTTTCCTCCATATAAAACGGCAGGAATACGACCCTCGCGGCGCAAGGCACGGGAGGATCCTTTGCCCGTTTGTTCGCGCAGCTGAACAGTAAATTGAGACGCTTTTGTCATATTAAACTCCTTTAAACTTTAGATAGCATAGTCATACACTAATCAAATAAAATTGAAACAGATTTCTCACTGTTAATGCGATCAATTGCTTCTCCCAACAAGGGAGCAAGGGGAATTTGGCGAATTTTCATGCATTTTTTGACTTCATCCGTTGCCAAAATGCTGTCTGTAACAACAACTTCTTCAAGAGCAGAGGTGCTAATTCGCTCAAGAGCCGGAGGTGAGAAAACACCATGAGTGACATAGGCTCTTACGGAAGCTGCCCCCCCTTCCAACAGAGCCGCAGCCGCATTGCAAATCGTCCCTGCAGAATCTACGATATCATCCGTAATCAAGCAATGGAGACCTTCAACTTCTCCAATCACATTCATGACTTCTGAAACGCCTGGTTTCTCTCGACGTTTATCAATGACGGCAAGACCACAGGAAAGTCTTTTAGCAAGTCCTCGGGCTCTCACAAGCCCCCCTACATCGGGAGAGACAACCAATAGCCGTTCTTGCGGCAAATGTTCTTGAATATCTTTTTGAAAAAGAGGAATCGCAAAGAGGTTATCTACTGGAATGTTAAAAAAGCCCTGAATTTGACCGGCATGTAGGTCCAAGGTTAATATACGATCAGCGCCTGCAGTGGTTAAAACATCAGCCACAAGCTTTGCCGAAATCGGCGACCTGGGGCCCACTTTGCGATCTTGACGAGCATACCCAAAATACGGAATACAAGCCGTAATGCGACGGGCAGACCCTCTTTTTAAGGCATCAATGGTAATGAGGAGTTCCATCAAATGGTCGTTGGCGGGTTTGCTGGTTGATTGGATGACGAAAACGTCCTCTCCGCGCACGTTTTCTAGGATTTCGACAAAGATTTCGTCATCGGCAAAATGCCGAATAGTGGCTTTGGCCAAAGAGGTCTTTAAATTATGAGCAATGCCTTCCGCAAGCGGTCGGTTGCTATTACATGCGATAAGTATCATGAGATATTAGTCAAAATTAACATTTGCTGGAGCCTAGCAGGAGGAAAGGCTTATGTAAATGGCGTTATACATAAAAAATCTCCTGGTTAAGAAAAAGTGGAATACTTTTTCTTAACCCAGGAGACGTGTTCATACAGAACCTCAAAAGCTCTGGATCTTAACGTTAGTTTGCTTCTTTAAGCATTTCGTCTGTAACAGTAAACGTATCACCGATATCAATGCGCTGCCTTGGTTCAAGCCTCTTCCTATCAAAAGAAACACTTTGGATATTAATTTCATTTAAACGAACGACTTCGCTTCTCCATTCTCTCCCCAAGAGGTGCCGTTGATAGCCTTCGGTATGTCCAGGAGTGACCTCTATACTAAAATACCTTGACGGTAAACCCCATGCACTAGGTGCATCATCAAATCCCGAAAGCAATGCTCCAACCCGTATCGTCTTTGTGCTTTGATTTTCAACCTTTAAGATACTCTGATTTTCAGGTTTTGCAGCTTGAGATCGCCTCCAAGCAGCAAATCCGTCATTTTCAAAGTCATCACCATTCATCGCATAAGCTTGAGTAATAAAAGCAGCACTCACTAAAAACATAAATAACTTTTTCATAATATACCTCATTAAAATTAACATTTAAAAAGCCCTAAGGTTAGGACATATTGAAATATTGAAGAAAGAAAGTCAAATTAAAAAGTTTATTCCGAAGAAATTCTTTAAAATATAATGTAAAACAAACAGAAGATTCGCGTATAAATTTCTCCTGGTTAAGAAAAAGTAAAAGACCGTTTCTTAACCAAGGAGAATCGCAAATCACGTTTATGTTGAAACTTTACAAACTTAAGGTCTCATAAATTACTTTTTTTCCAGAAGGAATTGCCCTGGTAAGTGTAAGCGTACTTCCAATCTTACGAAGATCTCCATATTCAATCTCAGTCTTATCAGGAAAATGGAAGACTATATTACCAATTTGAGTCACTTCGGTTAATTTCGTTCTAAGCGCTTCTTCAAAATGCTCGTGGTCTAGGCTTATGGTTTCATTAGAATCAATTATAGATTCAAAATCTGTTTTAATTGTATCATTCCAAATAATAGAAAAGAAGTTCTTTTTCCCATCGACAGCTGCTTTAATACCATAAACTGTTGCACTAATGGTTACAGATTCTTCGAATTGATTTGCAAATAAAAGGACAGACTTATTTTTTTGTTCTTCTCGGTGTCCTGTTGCTGCATAAGACTTCACAGAACGACTCTTACATAGCGGGTGCATTTCTTCTTCCATTGCATGGGCCTGTGTTACAAAAGCAACACAAGCGATAGTCATAAATAATTTTACCATAATTAAACCTCAATTAAAAATTAACAACAATATATACCATAATGTAAAAATACGCTTAAATACTTCGATTTAGAAAGTCAACAAAAAAGTTAATACATTGCAAGCCAAGCTTTAAGGGAAGATCTGGTGAGTATTGCCACAGATTGGCCAATAGTGAACGGTAACTATTCACCACTACTTAGAGACGTGTCATCCTAACTTAAGTAATTATATTGTTTTTTATGAGAAAACTAAACAGTTCTTGCCAAAAGCGATGCATTTAGATTAAAAGTTAACTAGTTACAATTTTTAGAGTTAGAATGATTAAGATGTATAGTAAAAATATTGCAAATAAATTAATTCCAATAATACTTCTCACAACCGTCCCGTCAATAATCTACGCAGATGCGATAAAGTCTAATGGAGCAAATAAGTCAATGTTATTGAAAAATAAAGACGATCTAAATTACAATGAGTACCTTGAATTAGTATGCAATCATGTTGAAAAATATATTGGTCCTATTGCAAAAATTTTTACAGATAATTCTAATGAGAAATATCCTTTAAGTATCTTAATCGTAAAACCTAATTCTAAACGTGATTATTACACCATTTTAACATGTGGGAGAGCGAACATAGCAAAAGAGGAACATAAGACAGCCCCCTTCACATTATGTGAGTTTATGATTTGTCTTCCAAGTAATTGGCGCGTTCCCATGACAGATGAGGAAATGGAAAAGGTGAGAGATCAGGATATCATGCCCGTAGAGCTATTAATGAAACTCGCACGTTATCCTCATGAAATATTTATAGGCCATTCAATCCCAGCCAGCTTTTTGAATTTTAAGAATGTATTAATACACGTCCCTCTCATACCCAATTTGAATGGTGATTTTAAGCTTCTTGACGCTCATGAAAACGCCATCTTCTTTTTTGGAATTTATCCCATATATGAAGAAGAATTTAATTACAAGAAAAGTTTAGATGGCAAAGTAGACCATCCATCTGATGAGTTGCTGTATAAGTTGGAATCAAATGGGGTTTCTCTCATCCTGGATCCAAACAGAAAGAACGTTTCAAAATGACAACCTATGTCTGCACAAATGAGTATGAAGGGGAAATTTTC
>DATKTE010000222.1:0-2136 GCA_035531295.1 Alphaproteobacteria bacterium | reverse complement strand
TATCGAAAAAGATTTCTGATTCTGTTTCGGTGTCGGTGTCGGTGTCTGTGGTTGATTCCGTATCGGGTAACTCGGTGTCATCCATGGAGTCACTGGTTGTGGTTGTATCAACATCGGTATCAACATCGGTCCCATCGGAGTCTGTACTAATATCAGTACCGTCATCGGTCTCGGATGAGGTCTCGGATGAGGTCTCGGATGAGGTATCACTATCCCATCCGGTATCTGTCTCGATATCAATGGACCCTGTTCCAGATTCTGTGCCTGTGTCTATGCCTGTGTCTGTGCCAACATCGGGATCAACATCAGACTCAAACACACTGTCAAAATCGTTTTCATTTACTTCCTCCTCCTCTACATAGGGGATATGACATCCGGCCACAATCGGAATAACGATCCCCACCAAAGTTTTCATCGAGCGTCTCATTGTGTCATCCTCCCTTATTAATAGCATAGCAACGCACAAAATTTTGTCAAGGCTAAAAAGGAAAAACTTAATTTGAGGCCAGCGGGACAAAGATGAAACAAGCTGATGTAAGTACAACGCCGACACCTAACCACAAGACAGGATGACGATACCAAGCGTTTTTGGCTTCCTCGGCTCGCCTAGCTGCTTCATCTGATCTATGTCTAGAGGATTCAGCTAAATCAATTGTAGCTTGCATCTTGTCTTCTAACTTTTTCGATAAAGAAATAGCTGAATAAAGATCTTGTATTCTTCTGTCCTTAAGCTTTAATTGCGAATCTAAAAGATGGAGTTTTTCTTCTTGCAAATGAAATTCTATGGCGGAAAGGTCACAATGTTTTAGCTCAGATAAAATATCATTAGCCATCGCGATAGGAAACCAAATTCCATTTTTTCCTCTATGAACTAAAGCCACAGAATCATATCCGTCCCAATCGTCAACGACTACAGCGCCAGAATTCCCAACAGAATTTTCTGCGCTTAAAGGAGAAGGCGTTACCAAACTAAAAACAAAAAGTAGACTCACTACATACAGATGTTTAAATTTTACCCGGATCATTTTCTTTGTACCTCGAATTGAATTCATCGCTGATTTGTTCAGAAGTCTTTTCTTTATCAAGATCCTCATCTAGTTTTTTTCTTTCAGTTTCTAACTCTAAAAGTTTCTTATTGATAGCCTCAACGCTTTCTTGAATAGTAGCATCCTGTTTTGATAACTCTGTTTCATGATCTAAAATTTTATCTCTTTCACATTCTAACTTTATTGTTTCTGCTTTGTTCTTCTCAATTTCATGATCGATCTTTAGTTGCTTTACCTTTTCTTTTTCATACTTCACCGCAAAAATAATTGCTAGAATAGAAGCAATCCCACTAAGGATCCACAACGCATATTTTTTCATCCATGTCACTATATTTTTCATTCTTGTAACTCCTGAATTCCTACATCAACGTCATATTTTTTCTTTATCCACTGTTTCAAAATATTAAAGCTCACAATAGCAGCGGCTGAGCATCCCGCAAAATATAAGCACTTGTGACCGGTTTCGGTTATCCCTGGAGAAGTTTCTCCAGGCCAAATAAAACCCATCGCAATTCCAAAACCTAAAAGAATCAAAGGAAAGATTCGCCTAAGCCAAAAGATAAGTTCACTATCAATTGCTAGCTCCTTTGTTAGTAATCTCGTTTTTAAAGTCTGTGCGACAACAATGATCACAACGAAAAACATTATTGCGGGCCAATGAGGACTCATAAAGTCCCAATACTCTTTTATCATTTCCATAGTCACCTCCATTCAAAGTATACACGAATAATAAAAAATAAACAAAAAGATGCGCCCAGCACCTTGAGGGGTTGTGCTGAGCGCGGGGGAAAGGAAATGACCCACTGTGTGGGAGGTCTTTATTATAGTAACGGTTTTAAAAAATACAATAGTAAAACGAAGATTATGTGATTGGCTTGAAAGACAACGTCATTGAAACTCCCTCTGTGGATGGAGTGTCTCCAGTAGCATAGGCTGTCAAAATACAACCATCAGCATCAATACCAGCCAAAGCAAGCGCAGGAATCTTCATCATACACCGCCTGGTAGCGTTTGGATTAAGGGCATCGGAACCAAAAAACACCAGCTCATCGGCCTCGGCTACGGCACCCGCTTGAAACGCGGGCGTGGT
>DATKTE010000221.1:0-2913 GCA_035531295.1 Alphaproteobacteria bacterium | reverse complement strand
TATTCTTTTGTTAATGAGTATCAGGCGTTTGTTCAACCCATTTTTCAGGATCAAGAGAAATTCCTCGTACAATCTCTCCTGATGTACCTAAAGAACGTATTGATTTTTCATTAGAAATAAGAGAGAGTCCTCCAGCATTTCCTGTCTTTAAAACAAGATGTTGGGGATCTTTAAGTTCATAAGTTTCTCCCGGCTGTAATGTGCGGGTAAGAATGGTTATGCCTTCTAAATTCGTGACTTGCACCCACGTTTTTTCGGTTGCTTTTAAAAGAACAGATTGGGGTGAAACAGTTGTCTGTGAATCTAAGGTTGGTTCTTTAATAAAATTAACTTCTGGTCTTACCATACTGTCTTGTAGGCGATGATCAGCTAGAGGTGCTGGATCCTCCAAATTCTCTAATTCTCGGTCTGTGACATCTGATTCTGCTGGGGTTTCAACAGCTTCCAACACTTTGGGAGGATGTGTTCGCGCGTCGTAATATTTAGCCCCTTCCCATCCAACAATAATGGCAAGAAGAAGAAAAATAGAAAAAATAAGAATACGTTTACTTGGTAGTCCTGCGCGTTGAGAAGTAGCTGGAAAATGAAGGAGAGAAGGAGGGGGGCAGCCAGCCTGATTTTTAAATATCTTGCTGAGTTTTTTGTCGTCCAGACCCAAAAACTGAACGTAGGATTTTAAAAAGCCTAATGTATAGACATCACAAACAAGATTTTCATGATCTTCTTCAAATTGGACTAGATGACGCTTACTAATGCATAAAGTTCTAGCTACCTCTTCAAGAGTTAGACCTTGAGATAATCTACTTTCCTTTAAAATTTGCCCTACAGTCAAAGGCTCATTCTGTGGAAATTCTAGTTGTAATGCTGTATTTGTCATAGGTTTCTGATTTTTTATTCTCCCGTTACAAATAATTTTAATACACTAACAGCTCTTTCCCCGGAAAATCAAGAAATGATTTTGAGTAAAATTTCCAATGATTAACCGAGGCAACTGTTTTTGCTCAGCCAAGGTTTTGTGAGGATTCTAAATTTCGGTAAGATGTAAACTATTTCGGTTATAAATTTTTAAATCCAGTTTACTTTTTTGGAAGTTTCGTTATGGTGAGACCGTTACGCGCCCTTAGCTCAGCTGGATAGAGCGTCGGCCTTCTAAGCCGCAGGTCGCAGGTTCGAATCCTGCAGGGCGCACCAGCCTTCGCTGCTTCGCAGCTACGGCTGGCAAGCCGAAAAGGAAGATGAGGCAGCGGAAGGCTGCCCGTCGAAACTTTGGGTCTTTCCCATAAGAGGGGGCAAAAGAATGCTTCGCAGCTACGGCTGGCAAGGCGCCCCGAAGTGCTATTCTTTTTCCAGATCCCTTGCTTCATCGATCAACATAACAGGAACGCCATCACGAATAGGATAGGCCAGTTTGGCACGGGGGCTAATGAGTTCTTGTTTCTTTGAATCATAAGTAAGGGGCCCCTTGCTAAGAGGGCAAACAAGCATTTCAAAGAGTTTCGGATTTATAGGAGCTTTCTTCTTCATTCTATCACCTGCTAGTGAATCATCGGCCTACGCCCCTTTAAATGGGGAGAAGCCATTTCCATTAAGGCAATCATCATATCACATCGGTCAGAAAGAGAAGAGATTTCCAGCAAGGCTTGTTTTTCAATGGGTTTAAAAGGACAAGCCATGCTCAGGGAACTGATGATGAGGTCATTACTCGCATGATCAATTTCATCCCAATTTGCTGTTATGTCTTGATCCTCCAAGTAGTCCTTTAGGAGATTTAAAAGGCGAGGCCGGTCCACAAAAGGGTCTGCAATGGAATCATCCAAATCACTCTCGTATCCCAGATAACTAACTCTGGCCTTTTTAAAAGGTTCTTCCTCGAGAATTTCTTCTATTTTAAATCGACAAAGCCCTCCGAGTATAACAAAGACTTGTGCTCCGTCTTGGAAGTTGATAATCCGTCCCACACATCCTTTTTGAAAATGACCACCTTCAGGGTTTGCTTGAATAACGCCGACAAGACGATGCTCATCTTGCAACGCATACTCGAAAATGGCCTTCTCGCTTCTTCCCTGGAGTATAAGGGGAAGCTGGGCATGTGGTAATAGAATTATACCGTTTGCCGCATATAATGGAAGGATTGAAGGAAGATCTTGAAATTTCATGAAAACGCCCTCTTTTACTCTTTATAAATTTATATAGGGATTTATAAGCAACTTGGCAACTCATCCTCATGATTCATCAATTGAACACATCAAAAGCAGAGAAATTATGTGAAATAGATTCATTTATTTTACCCCTTTCCCCTTTTTTTTGACTTAGTATGTGGCTCAAAATGCTTTTAAATTCCCAGTAGATGAGGTTTTAAATAGGGCTCAATTTCATATTGAAAAAAATCAACAAAAAATTTCTTATGCTTTTTTGTCATAGGTAGAATGCAAAAATTGTTCTGGTTGAAAAAAGAGATATATCTTATATGATACTTATCAGCACAGGAAACACCTCCCTGTACCTGTGCTGGTAATTATCATCAGGGCGCAATGCCTAGATGCAGGGTCTTCGGACCCGAAGGGTCGATTTATCGATCCTACGTCTCCCAGACGTAAAGCCTCCCTGTTAAACTTGGCCGGGTTTTTAACCCGGCTCTTTTTTTAAGTGAGCGACAGTCCGTTAAATATGAGAATATGTATATAAATTCAGGGAATTTCTGTGAAACTTCACGAGCTTACTCCCGTGGTCTCTTGCATTTCACTTCCTTAAAAGTACAAGAAAGCTTCAAGTTGTCGTAGCTTGTCATCTAAGTCTGGTTCCCATCCCCAGCTCGGAGGGAGAATATCCCCTGATCGAAATTCATAAAATATAATAGGGTCTTTTGTGAGATAACGAAAAATCGAGACGGCATTTGGGTGGGTATTAAACCAA
>DATKTE010000220.1:0-2963 GCA_035531295.1 Alphaproteobacteria bacterium | reverse complement strand
CGAGAGAATCCACCGCTTCGACACTGACAGCAAGCGGGGCAAGAACTCTGGATGGTACATTCTTTATACTGATGGTGAATCTGGAGCTGGCGCTTTTGGCGATTGGCGCGGTGACTTCAAACAGGAGTTTCAAGCGACCACATCAAAGACGCTTTCCTTTGCTGAGCGAAAAAAATGGGAGCAAAGAATTTCTGAGTCCATGCAGAAAGCAGACTTGGCGAGGGAAAAAATGCGCGATAGCGTTGCAGATGTGGCCGGAATAATCTGGGAAAAATTAAATGATGCCAGCCCAGAACATCCGTATCTTAAAAAGAAGGGCATCGAAGCCCATGGGCTCAAAATAACTGGCGATGGTAGCTTGGCCGCTCCTCTTTACACTTCAGAGGGCAATTTGGCCACTATCCAATATATCAAAGCTGATGGAGATAAAAAATTCCACACAGGCGGTCAAGCTGGTGGGTGTTGGTGGTGCATTGGCGACCCATCAAAATCAAATCTCGTTTATGTTGCTGAAGGCATAGCTACGGCGGCAACAGTTTTCGAGGAAACGAACGCGCCTTGTTTCGTGGCCTACAGTGCACAGAACATGAGGGCCACGACAGAGGTCGCCATGAGCTATTCAAATGATGGGGCTCAGATTATTTTGATAGCAGATAATGACGAGAGCGGAACAGGCGCAAAAAAGGCCAGTGAAGCCGCCAAGGAACTTGGGCTAGATTGGATCATGCCACCTGATGAGGGCACAGACATGAACGATTTTCGCTTGAATGGAGGTGATGTTGCGACCCTAATAAAACCAAAGCCAAAAGACGCTTGGCTGGTTAGTGCTGATGATTTTTGCGCTCAACCAGCACCCGTGAAATGGCTTATCAAGGATTGGCTACAAGATGAGGCCCTCATGATGATTCACGGGCCAAGTGGGTCAGGAAAGACCTTTGTCGTGCTCGATATGATTGCCAGCATCGCTGGAGGAAAGCAAGACTGGGACGGCCATAAAGTCACAGAGGGCAATGTTGTTTATTTGGCGGGAGAGGGGCACAATGGGCTAAAAGGCAGGATCTCAGCGTGGAAAGAAAAATACCAGATTAACAGCTTAAAGATGTGGATTTCAAAAGAAGGTTGTGATCTCAACACGGCCAACGGTGAGATGAAAGCCATCACAGCGATCAAGAGCATAGGCGAAAGCCCGTCTATTATCGTGGTCGATACATTGCACCGCTTCCTAGATGGTGACGAGAACAGCCCACAAGATGCCAAGACGATGATTGATGCCTGCGGAAGATTAACACGTGAGTTCGGTTGTTCAGTTATTTTGGTCCATCACACAGGTTTAGGAACTGGCTCAAAAAATAGGGCTAGGGGGTCATCTAGCTGGAGAGGCGCACTTGATATTGAAATCAACATTGAGATAGACGATAAGGAGGACGATGCCCCAAGAAAGCTACAACAGGTCAAGAACAAAGACTCAGAAGAATCAGAAGATAAATTCTTTATGCTAAGAAAGCAGGAAATACCAAATTGGTTTGATGAGGATGGGGAACAGGTAAATAGTGCGGTTCCAGAATACGTCAAAGGAGGTGTTTCGGATAAAGTTCAAAGCTCAGTCAATAAATTGCTGGCGACAAATAACCTCAAAACCGTGTTGAAAATTTGGGAGCATGGAGGAAAGCAAATTGAAGATGATGTTAGGATTTTTAGCCGTGATGATGCGATCGACTACTTCACTGAAGTTGAAAGCATGGCTCTTGCCACGGCTAAAAAATACTTGAAACCTTCCATTGAAAGCGGGCCAATTTATGAGGCAGTCAAGAACGGCAAATTATTGCGAAACGCTGACGCTTTCTCAATAATAGGGGATTGAAAGTTATGTCAAGTTTTATCTTTTTTGTACCCATAGGAAAAAATTTCAAGTTTGAAGTAAATAGGGGGGCGTACTTTTCGAGGTACGGGGTAAAGGTACGGGTACGGTACGGGGGGGTCGCAAAGCCAACGTACCCCGTACTTTAGGGTGTACCCTCCCCCCCTTTAGGGGGGGTGTACCCCAAGTACGGGTACGGGGTGCTCGGTTCCGGCTTGGCTGAAAAATGCCTTTTTTTGTAAAAATAAAAAAGTACGGGGTACGGGGCAAATGGCGCGAGGTATTTTTTTTAAAGATGATGTTTGAAAGGCAATGAAAGGGCGATATTATGAAAGCGATTGATACTTGGAAGGATTTGAACGAATGGCTCTTGATGGATGCTAAAGTTAAAACGACCTATGCTTTGGAATCTTATGATAAGGCAATTTTGAATCCAACGCTTGGAAAGATTTACGCTTTTTGGTGCATGGATGGATTGGGGCAAAATCAGACGTTCGATATTTTATGGTGGTCGATTCTGGAAGATTTGCAAAAGAGAGGAATGGATGAGCTGGCCTAGAGGATTGTTATTTGACAACCTTGGGTCCCACTGTATAATTAGATTGTCATTTATGGAGAAACGACAATGATAGTAAAATCTGGACACGGAAACCTTACAATTGAAAACGCTAGATCTAGAAGAAAGAATCTTCTTACTGGCAAAATGGAAAGGCTCACAGGAACATACAGAGGACCAGACCGAATGGGTTGGGGTCCGAAAGATATTGTACTAACTGATGGTCAAGATTATCACTTTAATGAGAGTGATATAATTAAATGAGTGTAGACGTGTGGATTGAAGGCTCCCCAAATTCGGGGAGATTTAAGAACTTGGTTTCTGTGAAATGTGAGCCAACGAATGAGGGGACAGGATACTCGGACAGATGCCTTTTAGTAAAATGTAAGTTTGAGTTTCGTGGAGAGCTTATAGAAGCTTCTCCATATCATAAGTTCGTTCATGGTAAGTGCATTATTTGCAAACAAAAAGAGGTAAAAAAATGAACATTTACAACGTAACCTCAGCCCAGAACGCCACATACCGTAAAATTGGAGATCAGAAATGATG
>DATKTE010000219.1:0-2846 GCA_035531295.1 Alphaproteobacteria bacterium | reverse complement strand
ACGCAGAGGGTCTTCTATGCCTACAAAACCTGTGAAAATAAGGTTTTTCTCCACGTTATATATATCTTCCCATTGAGGCTCATCCGTAAAGTCATTAAAAGCGAACCCCAATACTCTTCTGGCTTTATTCTGTATTTTTGTGATACTTTCTTCAATGACATTTTTGTGTTCCTGTGTCATCGGAATAACTGTGCCATTATAGAGAATCCGATTACAAATGTTTAAAACTTTTTCAGGTGAACCCTTGGTATAGAGTCTGTAGCCATTATCTTTTTCATAAGCTGTCGACATCATTTTCCTTGCCGAAGTAAAATTATAATCGGCAACAGGTTCACTTAATTGTTTGCGATAATGCAGATAGTTGATAGTATTCTTATCTGCACAAACAAGAAGCGAGCACTCCGTCGGATTTCCCAGGAATTCGTAAGTATTCTCCTCCTTTTTCGAAATATAGGCAGTAGAGTTTACACAAAAATTTTGGAGCATTTCCTCACAGTGTACTTTATCGATCGGAAACTCTAATCCATCACACCAAACATCCATCACTGTCATCCTGTTTTCTGTCAAAGTCCCTGTTTTATCAGAACATATAACATTCACAGAGCCTATGGTTTCACAGGCAATAAGCTTACGAACTAAGGCATTATTTTTAGCCATTTTCTGCATGTTAAAAGCAAGTGTAATGGCCACCATGGTTGGCAATCCCTCAGGTACTGCCGCAACGATAAGTGCTACAGAAGTAACAAAAGCATCTTTTATGCCAGGCAAGGCCACACTGATGTTATCCAGCACAAGAATTCCATGTCGATACATATTGAACAATTCGAAGAAAAAGATTCCTGCTGCCGCTATTGAGCCGATAATGGAAATTTTTTTTCCAAGATTTGCTAATTTTTGTTGAAGCGGAGTTTGAGAAGTTTCTTCTTCTTTTAGTTCATTAGCAATTTTGCCCATTTCAGTCTTGTCACCAATGTAAGTGACAATGGCAATTACCCTACCTTCAATTACCATAGTACCAGAGTAGAGCATATTTTTTCGTTCTGCAAGGGGACAATTTTCTCTTACAATTTTAGCGGAACTCTTCGAAGCTGCTTCAGCTTCACCGGTAAACATAGATTCGTCGATTCCGAGGCTCGAAGAATGAACTATCCTTGCGTCAGCTGGGACTTTATCTCCCGTTTCCAGATGTATAATATCCCCTATGGTAAGGTCGCTCTGGGATATATAGACTATTTTACTATCTCGCACCACTTTTACATGAACGTCGTCACTCAACTTTGATAAGGCTTCAAAGGCTTTATCCGATTTACCCTCTTGAATGATTGCAATCGATGTGGCAATTAAGACAGCAACAAAAATTCCTAATCCATCCGCAATGTGACCCATGGTAAGGGATATCAACCCTGAAATCAAAAGAATCACGATCAAGGGTTCTTTTAGGCTATCAAATATCTTTTCGAAAATACTTCCCTTCTCTTTTGGGGTAAAAACATTTCTCCCATAGCGCAGAATTCTCGCTTCAACTTCAGCTGTTGATAATCCCATTTCTTCATTACTATTTAAATCGCCAATAACCTCTTGTACTTCTTTTTGAAAAAAATCCACAGTAACTTATCCTCCTTAGATTTTTCAAGTTAGCTAACTGGCCTCTGTTTGCTTTTTAATCTGAGTTAAACAACCACTCCTAACTTACGCGCAAGCCATGACTCAAAAAGGACGTTCGTAGTTAGAGCGTTGACCATGGATGGTCGAGTGTCCCTGTAGCCAAGGATGGCGGGAAGAGACGTTTCAGAAAGTAAAATAAAAGAGACTTTTGACACAGCCTAAATAGGCCATGTCAAAAGTCTCGTCACCTTCAAGGTTTACAAAGTCAGGTAAGTTTCCCTACCGGGTATGTTGCCTTTGTAATTCAACTACTCCCTCTTAACAATTTCAGTCTACTTCAATTATATTTACTTGTCAAATCTAACGTGCCTTCTTACACATTCAAATCTCTACTTTTAGCAAATTAGAAGACCCATTCCAAAATATATTGGAATGGGTCTTCTAAAAAATTTAAGGGCTTATTTGAAGTACCTATTGAGAAGGCCTTTAAAGGCTGATCCGTGCCTTGCCTCATCCTTACACATCTCATGAACAGTATCATGAATTGCATCATAGTTTAGCTGCTTAGCTTTTGTGGCAATATCCTTTTTACCCTGGCATGCACCAAATTCTGCTTCTACCCTCAACTCTAGGTTCTTTTTGGTATCTGCATAGACTACATCACCCAGCAACTCGGCAAACTTAGCTGCATGATCTGCTTCTTCAAAAGCGATCCGCTTATAAGCCTCTGCTATCTCAGGAAACCCTTCTCGATCTGCTTGGCGGCTCATTGCTAGATACATTCCAACCTCAGTGCATTCACCGATAAAGTTAGCTCTTAAGCCTTCAAGTATTTCAGCATCAATACCCTTGGCTACCCCGATTTTGTGTTCATCCGCCCACTGCATTATGCCATCTTTTTTCTCTGTAAATTTCCCCTTGGGAGATTTACACTGTGGACATTGGTCCGGCGCTTCATTTCCCTCAAAAACATACCCACAAACTGAACATATAAATTTCTTCATCTTATAATGCCTCCTAAAAATTATTGACCTCGATAGAGTTATTTTATATTAATTTTAATTAGAAATCAATATAAATATGAAATATTTCTAAATATTTTCCGTGACCTAATAAATTAATTTCTCTGTACTCTCTCATCCAAGACACGCATCCGTTATTGAGTCAGCAAAGTATATTGTATTTAATACCATTTTTTTTGATTCTCTCCCCCTTGCATGGGCAAATGTGAAGGAGTTACA
>DATKTE010000218.1:0-4282 GCA_035531295.1 Alphaproteobacteria bacterium | reverse complement strand
ATGCGGCTACTTTTATTCTTAACGATGATAGAGAGACAGGCGTTTATGGGGGAGCGCTTCTTCTTAAAAAAAAACTTAACGATTTTCCCCCTGAGCTTGTCAAAACTCTCGCAGAATTTGTCTCCCCCCAAGAATGTATGTGGAAATGTATCATCTCCCTTTTTTTACAAAAAGAGAGTCCTCTTTATGAGACAGACGAAATCATGCATTTTTGTCAAACTTTTTATCGAAAACTTTATAACCGTCTTGTGGGGTTTGGAAAAAAAGAAGAAACCGGCTTCTTATGCGTGTCCTTGGATTCAGGAGAATATCTCTGTATGGAAGAATTAATTGCGTGGCCTTATGTTTTTGAGATTAAGCCACAAGATTCTTCTGATGGCCTCTTCCATGGAATTTTGCCCTTAACTGGCAGCCCATATGAAGCTTACAAGAAAGCTTGGCGTGGTTTAGATCTTTCGTCTCAAAAAAGGAAGTTTGACCCGCGATAGGGATTAGACACTAAAGAACAAACTCGTCTGGCAGTCACCTATAGCATGTTAGCCATTAGTGCCAGGGCGCGTTCCCACTTCCTTAAATCTTTCGGATAAGTCATGTCGCAAAAAATAAGTTGGATACTTTGGAAAAACTTTAAAACAAAACCACGTCTCTAAAGGCCCATCACAATGAAGAATTGAACTTCCTCGAGCTATAATACTAATATCTTTAATAAAATAAGATTTAAAGGTTTTAAGCTTCTTATTAGTTAAATTTGTTTTTACAATATTATTTATTGCAACACCATGTTTTTTGTTAAATTCATTAATCTTATTTTTTGTATCGGTGGGCTTAACCTCACCCATCGCTCGTACAATGTTAGCATTATTTGTTTTGAGTAAGCGTAAAAGTATTTTTTTGATTTTCTCATTTGGCAACCAAGATTGATCATTTGTTTGAAGGAAATGACAAGCGTTTATAACATAATTTTGGTACATTTTAAAAAGATAGAAATAAACCCAATACTCTGTCATTTGATTTTCTTTCAGTGCAAAATTGTTTTTCGTCAAATTTTTTGCTTCATGAACAATTATTTGTTTTTTATTTGCTTCTCCATAAGCTATAATATCAATACCATTTCCTTGGCTATTAGCCTTGTCGGAAAAGCTTGTTATTCTCCAAAAGCATTCATAAAAATAAATAGCCATTGCTTCTCCTAGGCCTGCAGAATCTTCACTTTTTTCTTGCCTTAATTCCTCAGGAATCCTCACAATATCAATTACGGGAAAATCTTCATCTTGTTTGAGTAAAGGTACTGGTTCATCTAGTTTTTTTAATTTACTGTAATTCTCTCTTGTACGGCTTTTAGATCTAAAAATGATTTGCTTTGGGGAATGAATTCTTCCTTTTTCAGAGATATAACATTCTACAAATAAAGCTAATTTTCCTTTTCCTTCGATTAGATCTTCATTAATCAAATGAACATCCTTCCCTTTGGAAAATAAGAGAGGATTTTTTAAGTCCTCTAAACTTGTAGGACCAATTATCCGTGCTTCACTCATAAAACAAATATTGCTTTTATTTTTTAAAAACCCCTCTTCCAGTGAGAGAACTATTGGATTTACGAATTTTATTTTATTTTTATTCTTAAGGACGATTCCTGATTCAAAAACAAGGTCATTATTGATAACCAGAATAGCTTCATTGATAAGTTTTCCAGTTTTTTGGCCGTTGTCTGCTGACGTTAGCTTTAAAGACTTGCACTTAATCTTTTTGTCTGCTTTTAAAATTAATGTAGTCTTTTTAGGTACCTCAATTCTCAGATTTTCTGTTTTGGGTAAAGATAAAACATTTAATATATAGCTTCCTTTCTCTTTTTTTACGCTTAAAGAAATATCACTCTTATTGGGTTTGAAACTAACCCGCTTAGAAGAAATATCTTTATGTTTCTTAATGTTATTTCCATATTTAAACCCAACTTCAATTCCTTCATCTTGATTAAAGAAAATATATACTCCCCATCCTGGATTAGAGAGTGAAAGAACCATAATTAAAAAGACTAAATAAGAACTTTTAAAAATATAAAAGAGGTTTGATATGCTGAGAAGTTCGGATCTTTTATATTTTCTCTCTTCTGAATTTGAATTTGCATCATTTAAATTCATTATATTGCCTCATTAATTTTTTTTAAATACCTTAGGATTCTATCCCATGATGTTAATGACGTAATGTAGTCCCTTGTGCTTGCTCCCTACACTAACCGCGAGATATTTTTATTAAAAAGGCGACTATAAGTAGGCCAGGTCAGCTAAAGCCAAGTTCAATTTTTAGATAATCCTTTGATTTTTCATCTAAAAAGCCCTGTAATCCGAGAAGAATATGGAAAAAAAGATGATCTTGCAACTTCTTATTGTCATTTGGATGAACCCATTATGCATGAGGTGAGATTATCCAACCGTTCTTTTGACGAACCATTCGACAAAATCCGTATCAATGTGAGGGGGATCTTTTTTGATAGAGTAAGCATAGACTTCCTCTACGATATGAAGAGTTTGCCTAACGGTGAGCTTATAATGATTTTCATTGATAATGTTTAAGACACACTGAAGTGAGTCGTTCAGGATCTCAGGATATTCAAGCAATGCTGACCCATCAAAAGCTGGCTTCATCTCTGATTGGAAGGATTCTTTTCTCACCCCTAATAAATCTGGAATCGTACACTCCATCACATTTGCAATGGCTTGAAGTGTTTCTGCTGTCGGTTTTTTGGACTGGCCTCTCAAGATATTACGGGCAACGTTAATTTTAAGTCCCGCTTTACGCTCAAGGGCGGACACAGATAAGCCTGTGGCTTCAAGATAATTTTTTATGCGCTTTTGTAAAAAGCTTTCCATTTTAAGAACTTATCCCCTTCATTTTCTCGAATTCAAAAAATTGTTGACTGGCTATCATTTTACTATATACTACTATATATAGCAAACTTTAGTATACTTATATACACCTTAGCATACCTACGGGACCTTTAAAAGCTCTTTAGGACCCTAAAAAACAGGAGGCACATATGAGCGCACCTTTCTTTACCCCGCGGCAATTAGCTGAACGGTGGAGTTTAACCACTTGCACGTTGAAGAAGTGGAGATGTAGTGGCAAAGGCCCACACTACCATAAGTTTGGAAGGAGCATTCGCTATATCCATGAAGATGTAGAAAAGTTCGAAAGACAAAAGCTGAGGCACCATACATCAATGCTTGAAGCGCCCTCCTTCAGGGCTGCATGAATTGCTCAAAAAAAAGGAGACTGACGTGAAACGAAAACACTAAAAAAAAGCACCTGTGAATGTTTTTGCGGACCCTCACAGGCGCCCCAATAGATAAGGCCTAGCAAAGCCTTCTATGTCAGGAAGTTTACCCTTAGGTAACATTAAGGGCAAGCTTGAAGTATGACTTTCCTTACATAAGCACTTTGCTGGGGTTACGTCTCACACAAGTGAGAAGCGTTTAAACAGTAAAGGAGCTTTTATGCTTAAAGTTATTGAACCACACGCACATGATCTTCACAGAGCCACCCTTGACTCTTTCTTGGGTCTCTTAAAAATATATCAAAATTTTTGCCTTTCTCCAGAAATGAAAGAGAAAGCCATTTTTCTTATTGCTGAAGATGAGACGCGCGGTGTCTATGGAGGGGCCGTTCTCTATCTTCAACAAATCGCTCCTTCTTTCGACCTTGCACTCGGTGATACACGTGAGGAAATACTTGGAAAGATGTTCTCAACTTTTCAGCCAAAAGGAGAAGAGTACTGGAGAGCCAGAATCTGTTTTTGTGTTGAAAAGGACGCTTCATCATCAGTTCTTGAAGCCGTAAAATTTTGCCAGGATTTTTACAAAAAACTTTATAAAGCATTTGCTAAGTTTGGAGAAAAGAAAAAGGTCGAATACTTACCCTTCACCCTACGTACCGCTGACGTCCGCGTAGATAACAATGTTAATATACTGACCTATAAGGCTTGGCCTTATCTTTTAGAAGTGAGGCCTGCAGAAACTTGCCTAGAGTTTTTTCATGGAATTTTATCTCTTGGAGGCAATAAGTTTAAACTCCGCCATAAAGCCAGAATTCCTTTAGATTACAATCTCTCAATAAGAGCAAACCCTTATTCTCAAAATGAAGCGGTTTTAAAAGGAGAGATGGGATGGTGACCTCTCTTCCTGAACTGAACCGTAGCGGAGAGGGAGAAAATTCTTTTTTCAGCTCTTTAAGCGCTTCTCCTCACTTTAAAGATCAACAGGTGTCATCGACACAAGTATCGTTAATC
>DATKTE010000217.1:0-15769 GCA_035531295.1 Alphaproteobacteria bacterium | reverse complement strand
CCGGATCATAGATATCCACAGCAGCTTTCACCCGGTCTGTCCCGGATGGGAGATCTGGGTCTGTGAGGATCGCCTGACCGCCAAAGGCTTCCACTACTTTTACAATCTCTGGGTCGCCGCAAGCCACAAGGACGGGGCCCGCATTGGCCTCAACAGCTTTTTCCCAAACATGGTGAATCATTGACTTTCCGCAGATGTCTGCAAGCGGCTTATTGGGAAGACGCGAAGCTGCCAAGCGTACGGGAATCACGATGAGTGCTTTGTTGGACATGTTTTTTAGATCCGTTAGCACGTGAGCAAATCTCTTTCATTAAAATGTTCTTGGGTTGGGTAAAAAAAGATGAAAAACAATTTGCATCCTAAAATACCTCTGGTATCCTGTGCGTAGCGCCAAGGTGGGTAAACACCTTTGCGCTACTAAACATAACCAAACAGCAAAGGAAGTTCAGTCATGTCTGATTCGAATATATATAACTCTGACATTTTCATCAAACGCTTAGAATACAATCTGGAACAATTAACCAAGACCCTAGAACAACTAGATATTTTGATCTATAGCGCAGGGCAATGGAGCCGTGAGCTTAAGAAAATTTGTCAGGATTTGCAGCGGTAACGCCGTTTATCTTTTTTTAACTTCAAAAATGTGCCATTTGCGGGTATAATATTAGCAAATGACAGAAAAGGAAAAAACGATGCTTTCAGTTGAAAAAATTGTAAACTCATTGGGGGGGAGGGCCATCCTCGGCCACCGTCTCTTATCAGGCAGCGATCTGGTTGATCTTGTGCACAAAGGGCTTCCATCAGCATCGGCATCCTTCGTTTTAAAAAATGGTGTTTTATCTAAAGCTGAATTTTATAAGCTTATCGCCTCTGATCGAACATTCGCTCGACGGCTACATGAAAAAAAATTATCCTCTACCGAGTCGGATAAGCTTACCCGCTTTATTCGCGTAAGGGCTTTTGCCGCTGATGTTTTCGGAGACGAAAAAGAGGCAGATTTATGGTTAAGAGAAAAAAATCTTCTGCTAAACAATAACCGGCCGCTTGATATGCTGGATACAGATAGCGGAAGTCAACTTGTTGAAAATATTCTTGGTCGAATTGCTCACGGAATCCCGAGCTAATGATCGTTTGGCGAATTTGTCGCGAGGACTATGCTGACTTATCAGGGGTAGGAGCAAGTCTATACGGAGGTAGATGGAATTCTCAGGGACACCCAGTTATCTATACTGCTTCCACTCTATCTTTGGCTTTTGTGGAACTCATTCCTGGTCTACGTCGAGGAGGTGTTTTAAAAGGCTATGTCAGTTTAGAGATTGAAATCCCAGACCATGTGTCGAAAAGCGCAATATCATTAGAAGATTTTCCAAAAGACTGGCAAGAAGGCCATTCGCCGAAATGGTTTATTGACAAAGGAGATCAGTGGATTAAAGCAGAAGAGAGCTTAACATTATATGTTCCCTCTATTATTATTCCAAGCGAAAAAAACATTATTATTAATCCTAAACACTCAGAATTATCCCTCGTTCACATTAAAAATAAGAATCCATTTCGTATAGATTCAAGATTCGCGTTCTAAACCACCCCCAAAACTTCTTCCACGTGGCCAGGAACACTGACTTTACGCCATATTTTTGTTATACGACCCGCCTCATCAATTAAAAATGTAGAGCGTTGAATCCCAAAATACTTGCGGCCATACATGGATTTTTCAACCCAAACACCATATTTTACACATACCTCGCCTGTTTCGTCAGTAGCTAAAATAAAATTAAGACCTTCTTTTTCTTTGAATTTCTCATGACTATTGACAGAATCCTTAGAAATGCCAATAATGATGGTATTCTTTTTTTCAAAGTTTAGCTTGTTGTCTCTAAAATCGCAGGCTTCTTTTGTACAACCAGATGTTGCATCTTTTGGGTAGAAATAAATAATGACTTTTTTACGAGCAAAATCTGTGAGTGCAAAATCAGAAAGAGTAATCGTCTTCCCTCCCACAATGGGTAGGGTAAAATTTGGAGCAAGATCGCCAACAGATGCAGTCATAGGTTCCCTCATTTTTTGTCTTTTGGGGTATAAGTGAATAAATTTAAGTTTAGCCTACCCTCTTTCTTTGGAAAAGGGATCTTTATTAAAAAATCAGCTCGTCTTCTGTTAGAGGTTATGGGGTCACTTGTTTGCCTTGTGATTGTTATCATTTTGTTGCTCCTGGTACGTTTATCTATGAGTCCCATTAATCTTGACTTCCTAACACCAGAGGTGGAAACAGCTTTTAAAGCTCCTCAGGCCGGGGTAAGTGCTACAATTGAACATACCCAACTTGTCTGGCGAGAATGGAAAAGACCCTTTGAGATCGAACTTGTTAATGTTCACATTAAAAGAGGCGCCAATCCAAATTGGCTTAAGATAGAACATATTGGTGTTTCTTTGTGGTTTTATCGGCTTTTGATTGGGGATGCCTCTTTAAAGCAAATCCGTCTATATCATCCTCACATCCTTCTAGAGAAAGACGAGAATGGTGAATTTTCACTAGGCTTTGGCGAATCAACTCCCAACCAGGAATTGTCTTTTAAAGAAATAACCCCCCTTCTTGCCCTGGGGGGATCCAATCCAGTCCTTGGAAAACTTAATGATTTGAATAAAATAAAGATTATCAATGCCCACGTTCTTTTAAAGGATGGCAAAGAGAACAAAACATGGGAACTTCCGAAAACAACCTTTGTTTTAAAGCGGCTTACGGATGGATTTGAATCTGAACTCACGCTTGAGCCTCAACAGGGTAAAGGGGCCTTAACTGTGGGTCTCACTCATCAGTTGGATTCAGCTCGTTTTGATGTAAGCGTTGCTTTTCACCACGTGTCTCTCAAGAAATTGTTTGATCGAAAGGAACTCGCTCTCTGTCTTCCCAGTGCCCAGATCACAAGTCCTGATGATTTCCTCAACTTCCTTGACAGTTGGGATATCCCGCTCAATGGCAAAGTTCATCTCGCGTTTATTCCTGAGAGCCATCAAGTTATTGAGGGTAGCTGTGATGTCAGCATGGGGACAGGAAATTTAGATTTATCTTTAGCAAAACTCCTCCCTCTTCCCATTACCTCTGGAAGTTTGTCTTTAACACTCTTCCCAAACAAACTTGAAATTAGGAAAGCTTTTCTTGTGTCCGAGGGGATGCATTTAGATTTTTCTGGTAAGTTGCAGTCCCTCTCTTCTCCCCTTCTCCTTTCAAAGCTTATGGGACCAGGGCAAGCCATTGATCTCCAGGGCAGCATTAAAGACCTCTCGCTAGATCATATGGCCGCCATTTGGCCTGAAAGTCTTGGCACGCATGCAAGGGAGTGGCTGACGGAAAATTTACAAAAAGGAACCTTAAAGCAAGCTAAATTCTCTCTCAAAGGTCACGGAGAGGACAAAGGCTTTTTGATTGATGACCTTCAAGGAACCTTCCAGGGAGAAGGAGCAAAAGTTATTTATCTGGAAGGATTACCTCCTGCAGAGAACGTGAGCGTCAGCGGGACGTTTGATCAAAAGTCTTTTGATATCAAGCTTCTTTCTGGAAATGTGGAGCATATAAAGGTTCAAGATGGTCATATTAAGATTTCTGATCTTGATACAGACAATGAAAAGCTTAGCTTAGAGCTTAAGGCCAAAGGCCCTCTTCCTGACATTCTTGATGTCATTAATCACAAACCACTTGAGTATGCCTCTCTCGCAGGTATTGATCCTAAAAAAACAAAAGGGGAAGGGGATATAACTTTACAAGTCAACTTCCCTCTCTTGGTCGATTTGCAGTTCAAAGATGTTAAAATGCAAGGTAAAGGGGGCTTTAAAAAAGTTGAGCTCGAGCGGAAAGTTTCAGATAACTTAGTTGCTCACATAACTCAGGGAGATTTGTCCCTTGAGCTAAATCAAGATCAAATGATGATTCGTGGCAAAGGAGTTGTGAATAAGCTCCCTGCAACACTTGAGTATGAACATTTTTTTAAAAAAGACGCGCCTTATGACCTACGCGTGAGGATGGAAACACTTGCGTCTTTTGAAGACTTTAAGCGCTTCGGATTCGATTTTCAGGAATATGCGCAAGGACCCACGAATACGGCCCTTCAGTTTACTCTTGATAAGAATAAGAAAAGCTATCTAGGCATCAATTTGGACCTCACGCCAGCAAGTCTCTCATTTGCTCCTTTAGAATGGAAGAAAAAGCCAGGAGAGAAAGGGAAAGTCTCGTTTGTTCTTGTATTTGACGAGGGGCAACTGACAAAGCTCAAGGATCTCCAAATGAAATGCGATCCTTACTTTCTTCAAGGTGAAGTTCATTTCGGGTCTCAAAAAAACTGGAAAACCATCCATCTTTCTCAATTCATAGGGCCACATACTCACACTCAAGTTATACTCGAGAATCCGCGTCAAAATATGTATGAGGTTTCCTTTAAAGGTCAAAGCCTGAATTTGGAAAATTTTCTGAAATATGTTGATCAAGAGAGTGATGCCAAGAACCATCCCCCCACAGACATTTTACTTTTTGGTGACGTAGGACAATTACGCTTGGGAGAAGGGAAATCTTTCGATAATGTAAAGGCCTCTGCTCACCTCTTTTTGCATGGAAACAAAGACACCTGGAAAGAAGTTCATCTTCGGGCCACAGCTGGCAAAGGCACGGTCAACAAGGGGGATATGGCTCAAGTTTCAGGGGGAATTTTATTTGAAATTAAACCGGGTCCTCAGAACATTCAAACCCTAGAGGTTCGTGCGAATGATGCAGGTAAACTTTTAAAGAATTTAAGTATTTACGACGATATAAAGCGTGGATACATCACGATTAAGGCTCAGCGGCAAGGTCTTGGCCCCTATAAGGGGACTTTTAAGTTGAAAGAATTCGAAGCCCAAGAAGTTCCTCTCACCGCAAGGTTTGCTGCTCTCCTGTCCCCCATGGGGATCGTTAATTTATTTTCTTCAAAACAAACCCTTTCCATGGATCGATTTGAATGTGAATTCGACTTCAGTGAAGATACAATTTTGGTTAGAAAAGGCGTTGGAAAAAGCATTTCTCTTGGTTTTACAACTGAAGGAAAAATTGATCGAAAAAACCGTCTCTTCGCACTGAAAGGAAATGTGATCCCAGCTCGCTTTCTTAATTCCATCTTGAACAACATTCCGCTTATTGGCCCTCTCCTTTCGGGGGGAGAAGGAGAAGGTCTCTTCGGCATTGCTTACACCGTGAAGGGGTCGTTTGATAACCCGGACGTATCCCTAAACCCTCTTTCTGCTTTGGCTCCGGGCTTTTTTCGTAAGATCTTTCAATCCTTAACGGGGGATGATGATTGATCTTGCAACCAATTGATCTAACGAAATTCCAATTGCTTCTGTTTCGCCTAAACTCACAATTACGAGAAAGTGTAACGCCCGACTTTCTTTAGAAAGTGCCTGAACATTGTGGGGCTTCAGATCACAAAATCTCTTATTCCTTTGTAACATAGGTTTGAGAAGGGCGAAGGGTAAAAATTATAGGAGTTGTGCTATCCCGGGCGATCCAAGAGAATGTCACTTCATGAGGCATGACACGCTCCAGATGGAAACCATCAATGTCACGGTGCGTTTCCGGGCGAATGATTTTGTGATTTACCCATAAAGACCAATGATTTTGATCCCTATAAACAAGAGCTGAAAGGTGCAGCTTTAGGCTATGAGCGGTTTTATCTCGCTTGCTTTCCCGAATCGCTTTTATATCTTCATCTGTAAAGAAAAGAGAAGGGAAAGCAATCAACTCATTGCCACAAATAGATAAGTAAACACTTGTGAGTAATTTGATTTGCATGGGTTTATGTCCCGATGGCTACCCACTCGAACACAAGTTTTCCCTTAACAAAATGAGAGTCTTCATCTTTCTCAAGGTTGATCGTATGAGCTCTCAAGATTCCTGGGAAGTTCTCTGAAAGTGACTCAATAAATGCATAAATGTCAGTGTCGAGCTGGGCAGCTACTTTCATTACAATTTTGGTGACTTTGAAAGTATGCTTTTCATCGGCACTTTTTACTGCTTCTGGTTCAAAGCTATACTGAATATCATCTAAGGAATGGCCTAGCTTCTCTAAAACCTCTCCCACAATTAAACGACTTTTTGGAAGAAACCACCCTTTTGCTGCCAGAAAATCTAATTCTTTCTCATGCGCTTTTAGAAAAATGAGATCATCTTCTAGCTTTTTGATTTGATTTTGAAAAACATTTCTTTCTTTCATTAATTTCGTAAAATAAGTTTCTTGCTTCGCTTTAAAATTAAAGGCTAACCAAAAACCAAGAAGGAAACCACACCCCAAACCTATCCTAAGCATGAATCTTTGAATCATGGTAGGCGGATCCTCACTTGAGCAAGAGGAAGAGAAGTCTTCGTCGGGTTTTTAAAAACCTCATGGATGCCGCTATTATAAGGTCCTTCCAGCACGTATATCTGACTTTTCGGGAATCCATTTCTGCAAGAATCAAGAAACCTCTCGAATCGAGTCGCAAGCATTTCTCTGGCTTCATTTTTCATTAAAAAGCTCATAATTATTTCGAGCTCTTGCCTATTTTGCCAACTCAAATTTTCGAGGCGTAAATTATCCTCTTTTAATAAACTGGCGAGCTTTTCAAACGATTTTAGCGGATTTATGGTTCGGGATTTTAGGTATTGATAGTCAAGAAGCGCCGAACGCAAGCTTGCCACATCATTTGCCCCAATATGATTTTTGAGAGAAAGTACCCGATTTTTTAAAACGGGTATTTCGGCTAAAAGAGTGCGAGAGTTTATTTTGTAATCATAGCCTTGGTAAATCATAATTGTTGTTGCGAATAAGATACTTAATTGGGCAAAGCCTGCTGTTACACGTAGCCATAAAATTCTTGATGAAACGTTTCGGAGGATAAGCGAGGGACGCTTTTGAGTGGCTAGAAAGCTGAGAAGAATTTGGTGATCGCTTAAGGTTTTGACAGTTAGATTTTCATTGATATCAGGATAGTTGCGACTCAGGAAGTGCAATGAAGACTTGATACCTTCTTCTCCCTCTGAAAGACGGGAAAGTAAGAGTCTGTTTCTTTGGAAAATAATGTGGCGTGTCTCAGATGAAGATATGGGGTAAAGAATCATTTGATAGCCGTTTGAATTGGGTAAATTTTTTTTTAAAAATCGGCAGGCTTCTAGAGGCACAAAAAAAACTCCTCCTGAGGGGTTGATGAGGGATTTCAGCCATAAGAGCCAAGTAAATAAAGAATCGTTCTGGGAAATATGGATCCATCTGAAGTAGGTTTCTTTATCTTGTTTTAAAAAGTGAAACCCAAAAAATACACCCTGTGATTGCCATTCAGCTTTTTTATGGGACAGAAAACGGATGCGATCCCAGGGATGAAGAGGAGGGAGTTTTTCCTCTCGGATATCTTGATGACTGCGGTCAATCAAAAGACGAAGCGGTGTCTTTGGAGCCTTTAAGACAATGCTTTCAAGGTCTTGTCGGGCGTCTTCAAATGCCCCTTTCAAATGATAGAGTATCTCATGGTGTCCCCTAGACAGCGTGACCTCATCATCGGTTAGATATAAAAGGAATTTTTCATTCATATTCAATAATCTACGATGGAAAGGGTGTCATAGAGAGGCAAGAAGATAGAATAAATAACCCACGTCATTACGAGTCCTACGCTCAAGATCATACAGGGTTCAATAAGTCCCATCATATGATCTACGCGGCGTTTAAGCGTTGTATCAAAGTATTCTTTTACATGGGATAGGGTTTTTTGAAGAGCGCTTGTTTGCTCTCCCACTTTAACCATACGTACGACGAGGGAAGGGAAAGCTCCAACTTTCTGAAGGGCATCGGACAGAGAAAGGCCTTCTTTCACAAGAACTTCAACAGTTTCAAGAGCTGTATGTATTTGTCCAGGCTTAAGAGATTTGCGAGCGATTTGAAGAGCTTGAATGATATCGATTCCGCTTTCAAAGAGGACCGCAAAAACGTGGCAAAATCGTGCAAGAAATATCATTTTTCGCAAAGGGCCAATCAGAGGAAATTTTCCCAAAAGACGGTCTGTCCAGAGCGGGCCTTTTGAATGATATTTAAAAAAAGCAGCTCCTAGTGCGCTTATTATTCCTGCAGTTGTCATCATGGGGAAAAAGTGATCCGAGCAAAAGCCTGAAAAGGACAAAAGAAGGAGAGTTGTGAGAGGAATTTCTGCTTTGGAGTTTTGAATAAATTTTACAAGCTCTGGGACCAAAACAGTCATTAAAATTAAAACGACAGTCAGAAGAACAGTGGCCATAATTAGGGGATAGCGGAGTGCTTTAAAGGTTTGAGCTTGTACTTCGTCCACCCACTTTAAATGCTGGAAAAGATGGTGAAAAGCAAAAGCAAGATTCCCTGTTTTCTCGCCCACGGTGATGAGTCCCACGAAAACAGAATCAAAAACGGAAGGGTATTTGGCGAGCGCAAGGGAGAATAAAAGCCCTCCTTCAATGTCCTTGATGATGTTCATCAGGATAGTTTGAAGTTTTGGTGTGCTGCAAGCGAGATGCAATTCCTCAAGGCTATCTTTCAACGGAATTCCTGCATTTTCAAACTGCTCCAAATGCAGACAAAGATCCATTAAGACCTGTGGTTTGATCTTTCGTGAGAAAAGATGAGAGAGATCTAAGGAATAGGAAACAAGAGAAAGGCCAAGTGTGCGAAGATGGCTTTTGAGCACTCGAGCTGAAGCTGCTTCTAAAGTCCCTTTTTGAAGAGCGCCTTCTTTTGCGAAAGCTTTATAACGATATCGCGTCACCTTCCCTCCCGCAAGTCGACGGCTCTGAGAACTTCTTCTAGGCTGGTATCACCTTTTAAAACCCTGTGTCGTGCGTCTTGTGCCATAGGGATGTATCCTTTTTTTTGAGCTAAAGTTTTGAGAGGTGACCTAGAAGATGTTGTGATGAGAAGTTCATCAAGTTCTGGGTCGAAAACTAAAATTTCAGCAATGGCAAGGCGTCCGCGATATCCCGTTCCTCGACAGGCCTCACATCCTTTTGAGATAAACCGAATGCCAGGATTTTTAAGACCTAGGAGGATCGCTTCATAGGGGCTCATTTCCACTTCTTGCTTACAGAGACGGCATAGTTTGCGGACCAGACGTTGGGCAACGACTGCCATCAGGTTTCCAGCAAGCATGGGGCGGGTTAGACCCAAATCGATTAAGCGAGGGAGCGAGCCCAGGGCATCGTTGGTGTGAAGAGTTGAGAAAACCTGATGGCCGGTCATCGCTGCTCTTAACGCCATCTGGGCCGTCCCAGGATCCCTTATTTCTCCTATAAGAATAATATCTGGGTCTTGCCTTAAAATGGATCGAACGCCCTCCGTAAAGTTCATTCCTGACTGTTCTCGGACATCTGATTGACGGATAAGGGGGAGTTTATATTCAACAGGCTCTTCCAAAGTCATGATATTAAGCTGAAGAGTGCTGATATAACTGAGCATGGAGTAAAGAGAGGTGGTCTTTCCGCATCCCGTCGGGCCCGTAATAATAAAAATTCCTTCAGGCCGCAGAAGAGCCTTTTTTATTTGATGAATGACTTCTTCCGAATATCCAAGCTCATCCAGCGAGAGAAGAGAACGGTTTTTATCTAAGATACGAACAACAATATTCTCGCCATGAACAGTAGGATGGGATGCAACGCGGAGATCGATTTCACGAGGTCCTACATAAAATGTCATACGTCCACTCTGGGGACGTCTTGATTCGGCTATGTTCATGTTCGACATGACCTTAAGGCGAACACAAATCGCGGGCCAATAAGTCGTATGCAGGGTGCTTATTTGAGATAAAAGGCCATCAATGCGATAACGAAGACGCATGAAAGCCCCCTCCGGCTCAAAGTGAATATCTGATGCTTCTCGTTTAATTGCATCTAACAGAATGGCATTAACCAAACGAACGGTGGGGTTGATTGCGTCGTCACCCGCAATGGTAAGAGCAGAAGAAATTTCTACCTCGCGTATGAGCCCTGGGATCGACAGATCATAGCCATAATATGCATCTATGGCATCATGAATTTCGGATTCTGAAGCAATGAGAGGGATGACTTCTCGGACAGAAGGGACTTTATGACGTAGATGGTCAAGAGCGGATAGGTTATAGATGTCAGCTATTGCGATTCTTAGTATCCCTTCATCGAGAGAAAGAGGGATGAGGCAAAATTGTTCTGCGACCTCGCGAGGGATCACTCTTTTTAGGGAAGGGTCGAAAAGCATGTTGTTAAGACTGATTTTGTCATAGCCAGTTGTGACGGAGAGCACTTCAGCCAGAGCTGCATCACTGATAAATCCTAAATTAACAAGGCATTCTTCGAACGTTATTCCTTGGAGGCGCTGCTCTTTATAGGCAACATCCGCTTGATCCGATGATAAAATGCCTTTCTCTAGAAGAGTTGAAGTTAAAGTTTGAGAGAAAGGTGTAATAGCTTTTTGAACGGATGCCTGTGCCATAAATGCTCCCAGGAGTTTTTTCTTATTGGTCATAGCAAATACGTAGCAGATGACTACTCATTCTCCTCCCAGCACGTGTCATCCTAGGGCTAGAAAAGGCTTGTTTTTCATACGAAAAATAATGACTTTTCTTGACCCGAGGATCTTGTTGCCAGGAGATCCTCGGCCAAGAAATGCTAATGTTTTCCCTTTGAAAACAAAACATTTCTTGCCAAGGATGACACAGGAGTGGTAAATGCGACAAAAACTATGCTGAAGCATTTCAGCATTTTTATACCATCAAAACAAGATAGAAATTTTAAAAAATTTGCTGAATCAAATTTGGGCTTTTGATGAAGAAGAGATTGGGGGACAATGGAACGTTGAGCTCTGTTTCGGTCAGAACTACGCGAGTTTCTGCTCCTTGGGGATCAATAACACGCCATTCTTTAAGAGCAATGGGATCATCTTGGAAAACAAGGGTTATTTGGCCTGCATCGGGATCTTCTTTGCGGACTAGGGAAACCTCGGTTGTATTATCTTTTGGAATAATATTGGTGACCTGAACGTCCCCATTAAAACTGATGTTTGGACTTAAAATAAAAGCAGCTGGAGTCTTTTCTAAGGAGACATAATCGATTTGGTCTGCTGCAGTATCGGCTGTAATAAGCCATTTACCATCGGCCACAATAAGAAGACTTGAAGGGGGATTGTAGGTAAGGCGCATTTTTCCAGGTCGGGAGATATCTATCTTTCCCGTGATGGTTTGACCATTATTGTTAATTTGGGTGAATTTTCCTGTAAGTGTTTTAAGCTCATTGAGGTAATTTTCATAATTTTGCGTCCCTTCAAGGGCATACGCACTTTTTAAAGAAAGCCCTAAGACGATAAGAGTGTAAGCTATTTGTTTCATCTTCATCTTCATCTTTAATTCTCCTGAGATCCTCTTCCAAGGACTTCTCGTTTTCCAACATGGTTAGGGCTACTGACGATTCCTTCTTGTTCCATTTGTTCAATAAGACAAGCCGCACGATTATACCCGATTTTTAGGTGCCGTTGTATAAAACTTGTGGAAGCTTTGCCTTCCCGATAAACAAGGGCCAAAGCCTGCTGATAAAGGGCATTTTCTTTGCTCCCCTCTTCACTTTCAAAATCAAGTTCAGGTGCGGAAGGATCAATCGTGATATCTTCTTTATAAGATGGCTCACTTTGAGATTTTAAAAACTGAACAACTTTTTCCACATCTTCATCTCCGACATAGGGGCCATGGACACGGGAAATTCGTCCACCAGACGCCATATAAAGCATGTCACCTTGACCGAGAAGTTGTTCAGCGCCTTGTTCATTTAAAATGGTACGGCTGTCAATTTTTGAGCTGACTTGGAAACTGATGCGTGTGGGGAAGTTGGCTTTAATGGTTCCAGTTATGACATCAACTGATGGGCGCTGAGTTGCCATGATGAGGTGAATGCCAGCTGCACGCGCCATCTGGGCAAGTCGTTGGACGGCGGATTCAATTTCCTTACCAGCCACAAGCATCAAATCTGCCATCTCATCAACTACGACCACGATAAAAGGAAGGGCTTCCATGGAAAGGGGTTGTTCTTCAAATATAGGCTTGCCCGTTTCCGGATCAAAGCCCGTTTGAACCCGTCGAGAAATAGTTTCTCCGCGTGACTTAGCTTCCAGAATTCGTTGGTTATATCCTTCAATATTGCGCACAGAAAGTTTGGACATGGCCTGATATCGGCTCTCCATCTCGCGCACAACCCAACGTAAAGCTACCACAGCTTTTTTGGGTTCAGTTACCACAGGGGCTAAAAGATGGGGAATCCCATCATAAATTGAAAGCTCTAGCATTTTGGGGTCAATCATAATGAATTTACAACGCTCAGGAGGGAGTCGGTAAATCAGGGAAAGAATCATGGCATTTACGGCAACAGACTTTCCCGACCCGGTTGTACCTGCGACCAGGAGGTGGGGCATTCGTGCTAAATCAGCAATAATTGGAGCCCCGCTGATATCCTTACCTAAAATAAGAGAAAGATGGGCTTTTGATTTTTCGTACTCATCGTGAGCGAGAAGATCTCGTAAGTGAACAGTTTCCCTGGTCTTGTTGGGGAGTTCAATCCCAATGACATTTTTCCCAAGAACGACAGCAACTCGGGCTGAAATGGCGCTCATGGAGCGAGCAATATCATCCGCAAGGGCAATAACGCGGGAAGACTTTACGCCTGCAGCAGGCTCCAGTTCGTAAAGAGTAACCACAGGGCCAGGCTTGATACCGACAATTTCCCCACGAATTCCATAATCATTGAGAACCGTTTCAAGGGCCTCGGCATTTTCTCGAAGGGAATCTTCATCATAATCAATCTTTTGTGTGAAATTTCTAGGTAAATACAAAAGCTCAAGGGGGGGGAGTTGATAAGGCTCGCCTCCATAAAATGTTTTCGGAGAGGGGGGTTGACTCAGGTCTTTGTTTTTTGGTCGCGACTTTATGTAATTCTTTAAGCGCAGCCCCGTATCTTTAGGGATTTCTCTGACTTCCGTCTTATCCTCTTCAACGATCTGAGAACAATCATTCTTCTTTACAGCTTTCAACTTTCGAGGTCTTTTTTGAATGAATCCAAAAAAGACTTTCAAATGAGAAAACTTCAAGCCACCGGTAAAAAGCAGAAGAGGGAGGCCTAAAGCCAAAAGGACAAGGGAAAGGATCAAAGGAGGTAAGGGAATTTCACTAAGTCTTTTTAGCAGAATATACCCAAGAGCGCCTCCATTTCCCCAGAATGAAAGCCCCGAAAGAAGAAGGAAAAACCCACATAGGAAAAGGACACCACGAAGAAAAACGGACAAACCTTTTGGATGTGTGAAAAGAAAAGCCCCCATGACAAGCAAAAAGAAAGCCAACACATAGCTCAAGGGGCCAATAAATTGCAAAAAAAGATCACTGATAATGGCGCCATATGATCCCAAAAGGTTTTGAATTTCGCTATCTGCCGCAAGATTCCAGGAAGGATCTGTGGGAGTATGGCTTAAAAGGGCAGCACTTAGGGTAAGCGAGAAAAGTAAAAAGCTAAGACCGACAATCTCATACAGTCGGCTGCGGAAGAAAGATGTTGCTAAATTTTTTGATCTCGAAAAAACCATACATGAGGAAGTACACGAGTTCTTTTAAAGGGTCAAGAAAAAGGGAAATGAATAACATTTCCCTTTCGCATAACGTTCAACAAAAATGTTGATGCGCTTACTTTACTTCTACAGGCTTTTCTGCTGATTCAACAGGAGCTGCTGCTTCTTCAGCTGCTACTGCTGCTGTTTCCAAAACAGCTTCTTCTTTAGCTGCTTGAGCAACAGACAATGCACCGAAAAGAACGACTAATGTTAAAGCTAATGACTTCATAGTATTTTCTCCATAAATAAAATATACCCCTGAGTGGGGCGATCTGAATATGAAAGGAAAAAATGGGTTTGGCAAGAGAATTTTTTTAACAATAATTTTTTTAATTTTTTAAGTCTTAGTAACATACCTGAAGTCCTGATAATGCCTATCGTAAAGTCACGGCTTCTCTTAAGAAAGTGTTTTGAAAAAGCTGTTGTGTGTGCTTTTATGATGATAACAAAGTCTCATTGATTTCAGGGAGAATAAAGAGATTTTAAAGTATGGATTTTTCCTCATTGTTTTGATTTTGGGAGCGCCTTCATGGTTACTTGTGAAGTATCAAGTCGCATCCATGACAGCAGAATGTTCTGTTGGGTTACGCTTTATACTGGCTGCCATTGCTCTTGAGTTTTACAGACTTGCTTTTTGTAGGGAAAAAACGAAACTTTCCTTAAGAGACTGGCAATTTATTGTTCTCCAAGGAACATTTCTTTATTCCATCAATTTCTGGCTCTGTTATTACTCAAACCACTACATGCTTTCTGGCCTTATAGCTGTGACTGTATCCACCATGATTATTCCTAACTTACTTTTTGGAAAGTTGTTTTTAGGCGTTCCCTTTCGTTTACAGACCATCGCAGGGGCATTGATTGGGATTTTGGGGGTCTGTGTCCTTTTTGGTCAAGAGATTCTTCCTCTTAACGACAATCTAACGCTTGTGAAAGGTTTTTCACTTGCCTTTTTGAGTACTTTTTTTTCAGTTATCGGCACACAAGCCTCAGGCTTCCTCTCAAAAAGAGGGGTTCCAATTATAGTGTCCGTTTCTCGTGGTCTTTTTGTAGGGGGTCTCCTTAGTATTCTTGTTTCAGTTCTTAAAGATGGAATCCCTACTCTCCCTCACACAGCTGAGTTTTGGGGGAGCCTCCTCTATTTAAGCATCATTTCCTCGGCACTAAGCTATATGCTATACGGATATTTGATAAAACAATATGGGCCAGGAGTCGCCTCATACCTTTGGATTGCGTCCCCCGTTATTAGCTTAACTTTGTCTGCCCTCTTTGAAGGATATGAGTGGACGGTGATAAGTTCATTAGGGGTTGTATTTATCCTTATCGGAGGCGTTTTAACAGCATCAAAGGCGTCCCTCTGGACCTATTTGAAAACAAGCGAACTTATGCGTTCATTTGTAAAGAAGCCGTCCTTTTCAAAAGCTAAATGAATCTAAATTTCGGATAAGAATTCTATTTTTGCCGGCAAAACAGGACGTTGCAATCATTAAGAGCACATAAAATTTCGGAACCCAGGAATGGTATTTATATCAAGAAACTTCCCTAAACCTCGGGGTCACGCGCGGGCATGAAGTCTGTGTATTCCAAGGCTTCCTTTAAAGCTTTTGCCAGTTCAAACGCAGGCCCTCGTCCCATATAATGAACAAACATAGCTCTTGGGTCTTCTCCCATCGTATTTTGGTGAAGCGAAAGGATATAAATATTATGCTTAAGAAGCGTTTTAAGGACATTTTGAACTTCCTCTTCGCGCATTGCAATATATCCTAACATGACGGCCTCTCTATCTGTTCCTGCAAATGCAGCCCAGGTATTGACCCCCATAGACGCTCCTATGGGAGGTTCATGTGCTTGTGTCTTTCTCTCCCACGTTAACTTGTAGACCCCCTCTTTTAAGGTGCCTTTCTTTTCAAAAAGGTCTTCAATATTTTTTGAGTTAAGGGTGGATTTAACAGGATTAATGATAGATGGCGGCCTATTCCAGATGGTTCCCTTACTGGTTTTTTTTATGGTTTCAAAAGTTTTTCCAACAGCCATTGCAAGATCTTTAATTGGCCCTTTCCCTTGAATATGCAGTAACATTAGCCGAGGATTATCCCATAAGGAATGGTTATGGAGAGCCGTAATACTGAGTCCGTTATCCAAAGCCT
>DATKTE010000216.1:0-2943 GCA_035531295.1 Alphaproteobacteria bacterium | reverse complement strand
AATAGATAATTTCGAATGGCTTCTGGCAAATAACCCATATCTCGATAAGCTTCCACCCCAAGAGCGCCATGGCGCTTCGAAAGCTTAGCTCCATCGGGGCCATGAATGAGGGGAATATGGGCGTAGTGTGGGACAACCCAGCCCATGGCTTTGAAAATATTAAATTGTCGAAACATGTTGGTTAAATGGTCATCCCCACGGATGATATGTGTAATGCCCATATCATGGTCATCGACGACAACGGACAGGTTAAAGGTTGGGGTTCCATCGGCTCTTAAAATAATCATATCATCCAATTGCAGATTGGAAAGTCGGATTTCTCCTTGGACCAGATCATGGATGACCGTGTCTCCCGTCTGAGGTGCTTTAAAACGAACCACTGGCTTGACCCCTTTAGGGGCTTCTTCAGGAGACCGATCGCGCCACCGCCCATCATAGATGGGGGGAAGTCCTTTAGCGCGCGCTTCATCCCGCATGGCATCAAGTTCTTCAGGCGAGCAGTAGCAATAATAGGCCATCCCTTTTTCGAGAAGTTCTTGGGCGACTTCAATATGGCGTTCTGCGCGATCAAACTGATGAACGGGAGTTTCATCCCAAGTAATCTCAAGCCATTCAAGGCCCTTATAAATAGCTTCAACAGCGTCTTGGGTGGAGCGAGCCCTATCCGTATCTTCAATCCGCAGTAACATTTTTCCCTTATAATGACGGGCAAAAAGCCAGTTAAAGAGCGCAGTTCTTGCGCTTCCTATATGCAGATATCCCGTAGGAGATGGGGCAAAACGAACGACAACTGACATTGGGTTTCCTTTTTGATCTTAATCTTAAGTTTGATTTTATCCTATGCAGCGCAAGAGAAGAAGATAAAAAATCTAATTTTTCTTAAAGGAAAAATGTGGGTACTCTCGCATCACAACCCTCGTGTCATTCTTGGGCTAGAAAAGACTTATTTTTCTTATGAAAAATAATGGCTTTTCTTGACCCGAGGATCTTGTTGCCAAGGATGACACAGGGGGAGCGGCAGCTAAAAAAATCTTTCCTCTTTTCTTTTTACTGTTTATGCATAATTATTTTTGATAATACTGAAAAAAACATTTCATAAAAAATATGAATTCTCCAAACTTTCTCGTCTCATCTTTTTTCAACGACTTTCAACGGTGGCCATTGTGGCTGCCCATTTTCTTAGGCCTTGGCATCATCCTTTACTTCTACTTACCAGTAGAGCCTCCCTTCGTGTATGTGATCGGTGGGCTCTTGTTTTTTGCCCTCTCCCTCTGGCGAATACGTCTTCAAACATTCAGGCTCATTCTCTTAAGCTTTGGGGTCATCTCTCTAGGCTTTTCAGCAGCTCTTCTTAGAACGTCTTCCTTGGATACAGAGATGCTCCAATACCCATTGCCCGTCCTTCTTTTGGAGGGCAAGGTGATGCAGGTTGAAATGAAGCCCACCAAGAAAGGAGCTTTCTATCAGCGAATTCTTATGACCCATTTGAGCGCGGAAACGCCTGAAAAACTTCCTCAAAAAATTCGACTTACTCTAAAGGGGAAAAGAGAACACCTTTGGCCAGGACAAGTGATTCAGGTTCAAGCAAAACTTCATCCTATCGCTGAGCCGTCACTCCCCAAGGGCTTTGATTTCCGGAGGCAAGCTTATTTTAATGGCATTGGAGCAACGGGATTTGCTCTTTCCGTGCCAGAAGTTCTAGGCTCATTTCCCACGTGGCAAGATATCATGGAAAAGCGGCGAGAAAAGGTTACCACTTATTTTCTGACCCATATGCCATCTCCGGTTGGCTCGATTGCTGCAGCACTGATTACGGGTGATAAAGCTGCGATCCCTGAGGACGTTCGTCAGAATTTCGTCAACTCAGGTCTCGCCCATATTTTGGCGATCTCTGGTCTTCATCTCACGATTATTGCGGGCGTTGTTTTTATGATCATAAGACGAGGAATCGCTCTAATCCCACTGCTTTGTCTCGCTTATAACAGTAAAAAAATTGCAGCGGTTGGAACCATTTTCATGACTTTTCTTTATCTTGTCCTTTCAGGATTTGGCATTCCTGCTCAAAGGGCTTTCATTATGATTTCTGTGGTGATGGGAGCGATTTTGATTGATCGAACAGCTCTTTCCATGCGAACCGTGGCGTTTGCAGCGTTTATCATTCTCCTCACCACGCCAGAAGCTCTTTTAGGGCCCAGTTTTCAGCTCTCGTTTGCTGCGGTGGTTGCCCTTATTGCTGGGTATGAAGCTTGGAAAAATCCTCTTGCTCATTGGGTGATTCAAGGAGGGATTTTTCGAAAGCTTGTTGTCTATGGGGGAGGCCTTATATTTAGCTCTCTACTTGCAACAATAGCCACTCTCCCCTTCACAATTTACCTCTTTCATCGTTTCAGTTTGCATGCCGTCGAAGCTAACCTCGTAGCCGTTCCCTTAACGAGTCTTGTGATTATGCCAATCGCTTTTCTGACCTGTCTTTTAGTACCTTTCGGCCTTGGAGAAGGTCCGCTTCGAATTTTCGAACACGCATTGCACCTTTTAACACACATAGCAACCGCCGTCTCTTCCTGGTCTGGCGCGAACATTTGGGTTGCCCATCCTCCCGTTGCGGCTTTTATCCTGGTTATTTGTGGAGGTCTTTGGCTTTGTCTCTGGCATCAGCCTTGGCGAAAATGGGGCATTCTTCCAATGAGCATAGGTTTTGTAACAGCCTTTGGCGGGAAGCTCCCCACCCTTTTAATTGATGGACAAGGAAAAATGGCAGCTCTCTATGACGGGAACACTCTTTACGTGAGCTCAAGGCGAAAGGGAAAGTTCACGGCAGAAACCTGGAAGAAATATTTGGCTGCTGAATCGATAACGGATTTACACTGTGAGGAGGGTGTCTGCAGAGCTTTTATTCAAAATACCCCTATCCTCATTTCTTATGATGAAGAAAAGCAGCCTTGT
>DATKTE010000215.1:0-2403 GCA_035531295.1 Alphaproteobacteria bacterium | reverse complement strand
AATGAATTGTGTGATAAGCCCTGCCAAACATTGGATGGCATCCCCATCGTTTTAAGCCTAAATGCAGGGCTTCCAATTGATTTGCACCATCTTGAAGAACTCCATTTGGAAGGCGTCGGACTTTACCGTACGGAAATTCCTTTTATGATGCGTTCATCATTTCCTGATGTAAAAACACAAACCGAAATTTATGCAGATATTATTGAACAAGCCAAAGGCCAGTCCATTGCATTCCGTACTTTAGATATTGGAGGAGACAAAGTCGTCCCTTATATGTGGCGTGTTCAGGATGAAAATCCCGTTTTGGGGTGGCGTGCTATCCGCGTTTCGCTGGATAAACCCGGGATTTTACGCCAGCAAGTTCGAGCACTTATTCAAGCAAGCCAAGGAAGAGAGTTACGTCTTCTCCTACCCATGATCTCCGAGCTCTCGGAATATCGCCAAGCACGACATCATGTGGAACAAGAATGGGCACGAGCTGAACAAAGCCAGATTCCTCTCCCCTCTTCACTGACTTACGGTGTTACGTTAGAAGTTCCCTCAATTGTTGATCAATTGGAGCCACTTTTGAAAGAGGTGGATTTTATTTCGGTAGGAACAAATGATCTTTTCCAATTTTTTTATGCCTGTGATCGAACAAACCCAAGCGTCTCAGATCGCTATGATGTCCTTTCCTCCTCCTTTTTAAGGTACCTACGTAAAATCCGTATTGCCTGTGAAGAAGCGCAAATTCCTGTAAATGTTTGTGGGGAAATGGCAGGAAGGCCTCTCGAGGCCATGGCGCTCCTGGCCATTGGTTTTCGTTCACTCTCTGTTTCAGGACCCGCCGCAGGACAGCTTAAGAAAATGATTTTAAGTCTTTCTTTAAGGGAAGCTGAATCAGTCATTTCAGAAGAGCTAGAAACCTACTCCCCTTCCCTAAGGTCTTCTCTGCACGCCTTTGCAAAAAGCCAAAATGTGTTAATCTAGATCGGGTCATCCCTCTCTATCCTTCCAGGGCGAGCCGTTTTTATACAACATGTATATTCTCATGCGGGAACTTCGCTTGATTAGTTATCTTAGTGCTCTTATACAAGGGGACAAGTCACCTTAATTATGAGGTGCTGCTGATCCAATGGACAAGCAATTATGAATAATACAATTTTATATGTTATTACTGTTTTAGTGTGGGGAACCACTTGGTTTGCAATCAAACTCCAAGTTGGTCTTGCGCCAAATGAAATATCTATCCTCTATAGATCTGCCCTTGCAGCTACATTTTTACTCGCTTGGTGCAAATTTAAAAAATTTAGCCTGCAGTTTAAAGTAATAGATCACGTTTTCTTGTGTGCGCTTGGGTTATCCATGTTTTCGCTTCACTATTTGTTTGTCTATAACGCAACTGTGTACATCGTTTCAGGGGTTGTTGCTGTTGTTTTTTCTGGGATGTGTTTTTTAAGCATTCTGAATAACTATATTTTCTATCGGACAAAGCCCAGTTTTAACCTCTGCTTAGGCGCCTTAATTGGTGTAAGTGGTTTATGCGTGTTTTTTTGGGATGAAATTGCGCGATCTACCTTAGAAAATAATACTTTAAAAGGCTTAGGGTTGGCTGCAATAGGAACTATAATATTCTCACTTGGCAGTAGTATAAGCCGACGAAATCATGACAAAGGATTAGATATTATCCCGTCTATGGCAATAGGCATGGTGTATGGAACGCTTGCTATGCTCATTTATGCTTTTGCGCAAAGGAGCCATTTTGTATTACCAAAAAGTTTTATCTATTGGTCATCCCTTCTATATTTAGTAATCCCAGGGTCAATTGTCGCATTTTTGTGCTATTTAAAATTGATAAAAAACATTGGACCAGAGCTTGCAAGTTATACGACAGTATTATTTCCCATAGTAGCCCTTATCGTTTCCTCAGCTCTTGAAGGGTATACGTGGTCTGCTACCGATTTGCTCGGTCTTATCCTTGTCCTTCTTGGAAATATCATAGTCATGAGAAAAAAGTCCCTAAAGGGGGTATTTATCCCAAAACGTAAATAGGCACAATTTTCACAAGTCGTGTCAGTTATATTTATTCAATTGGTATATGAAAACAGCTTCAGAATTAGGATATTTAGATAAGAACAGTTTATTTGAAGCCACAATCTTTTTGACACATAAGCCCAAGTTTTGATGCTTTATGAATAGCTTTTGGGTCATTTATACAATCTATTGGAGCTTCCATAAGACATAAAGCATCACATTCCTCACAGTTTGGATAGAGTGGAAACATATTAACATCACGGGCTACTGCTTCACATGCAGCCAGTGTTTCTGCACAAGTTGCAAAACAGGCTTTGGCAGAAAGACTTAGAAAAATTGCGATCGTTAAAAACTTTGTTAGTCTTATTTTCATAATATTCTCCAATATTT
>DATKTE010000214.1:0-4218 GCA_035531295.1 Alphaproteobacteria bacterium | reverse complement strand
TTTTCTTGAATATAGGTAAACCGCTTTTCAGGATTGCGACCCATCAGATCTTCAACAAATAGGGTTATATCCTGGGAATCAGCCTGTGGAGGTAATAAGACGCGCTGTAGTATACGCTTACTCGGATCCATGGTCGTTTCCTTCAGTTGCACGGCTGGCATCTCTCCAAGCCCCTTAAATCGACTCGTATCTACCTTTTTGACGCCTTTAAATTCAGTCGCTAAAAGCTGCTCTCTGTGGGCGTCATCATGAGCATAAATGCTCTTGCCTCCATAGGTTAGGCGGTATAAGGGTGGCTGAGCTAGATACAGATGACCAGCTTCCACAATGGGTCGCATTCGTTGAAAAAAGAAGGTAATCAGAAGAGACGCAATGTGAGCTCCATCAACATCGGCGTCCGTCATGATAATAACCCGTTCATAACGTAGCTTTTTAGGATCACACTCTTTTCCTGTCCCACACCCAAGCGCTAAGATCATATCTGCAATTTCTTGATTGGCATTCATTTTATCGACGGTGGCGCTCGCGACATTCAGGATTTTTCCACGGAGAGGAAGAATCGCTTGTGTCTTGCGATCGCGCGCTTGTTTAGCCGATCCTCCTGCCGAATCACCCTCAACCAGGAAGATCTCTGTTCCATTGGCGGATTCAATACTACAATCTGCAAGCTTGCCGGGAAGGCGTAATTTACGCGTGGCAGATGCACGACTTACTTCCTTAGACTGTTTGCGACGAACGCGTTCTTCCATTTGCGCAATCACATATTCAAGCAAGCTATGGGCCGCTTCAGGATTGGCTGTTAACCAATGGTCAAAGTGATCCTTAAGGCCAGATTCAACGAGTCGACTTACCTCTTGAGAAACAAGTTTTTCTTTTGTTTGACCTTGAAATTGAGCGTTTCTTATAAAGACAGACAAAACACAAGACGTACCCGAAAAGCAATCTTCTGCTGTTAGTTGGGAAGTTTTTTTATTCCCAATACGATCCCCGTAAGCTCGAAGACCGCGAACGATGGCTTGACGAAAACCATTTTCATGAGTCCCCCCTTCTGGAGTCATAATCGTGTTACAGTAAGAGGTGCAAAAGCCTTCTCCTGTTAAAGCCCAACCAATAGCCCACTCAACATGTCCCTCGCCTCCTGGAAAACTTGCTTCGCCGGCAAAAGGGGCAGGAGTAGCAACGGGAATCCCCTCTAAGGTTTCCTTCAAATAATCAGAAATGCCCCCTGGGAAATGAAATATGGCTTGGGATGGGATGCTGTCCCCACATAAGCTCTCATCACAATGCCAATGGATAGTGACGCCCTTAAAAAGGTAAGCTTTTGAACGGGCCATCTTATAAAGGAGTGAGGGTTTAAATTTGACACCCTCCCCAAATATCTTGGGATCAGGCCAAAATGTAATAAGAGTTCCTCTACGTTGAGTACTCGTTCCCTTATTTTCAAGAGATGTAACCGGCTGTCCCTCAGCATACTCTTGGCGCCATAGCTCCTTATTAGAAGAAACTTCAATAATAAGGCGTTCAGAAAGGGCATTGACAACAGAAAGTCCAACGCCATGGAGCCCCCCAGCAGTCTTGTATGATTTTCCCCCAAATTTTGCACCCGAATGAAGCGTTGTTAAAATAACTTCAAGCGCTGATTTATTGGGAAATTTGGGGTGAGGGTCGATAGGAATTCCGCGACCATTATCCCGAACAGCAATGGACCCGTTACTTTGTATCATAAGATCAATCCGGTTGGCATGACCTGCAACAGCTTCATCCATCGCGTTATCTAAAATCTCGACGACAAGATGATGCAGCGCACGCTCATCCGTTCCACCAATATACATGCCCGGACGCCGGCGAACGGGCTCTAGCCCCTCCAAGACTTCAATATCTTTGGCCGAATATGTTTCAGTGGATTCCAATGATTTCGAAAAAAGTTCACTCATGGCACGTAGTGTAGCAGAAGAGCAGTGTGGCAGTAAACAGTGTAGCAGAATGGCAGAATGGCAGAATGGCAGAATGGCAGAATGGCAGAATGGCAGAATGGCAGAATGGCAGAATGGCAGAATGGCAGAATGGCAGAATGGCAGAATGGCAGAATTGAGCTAATATGCTTCAAATTACAACAGTTTTTTCTTCTTTTCTTCTTTTCTTCTTTTCTTCTTTTCTTCTTTTTTTTCTTTTCTGTTCTTCTGCTTTTCTGTTCTTCTGCTTTTCTGTTCTTCTGCTAGACTGCTAGGCTGGTTTTCCCTAAGGTAGGTTGATGAGTTGCGTGGTGTTCGCTAGAATCTCTTAAGACATAGCCGCGCCCCCAAACGGTCTCTATATAGTTTACACCGTCAAGGGCATCACATAGTTTTTTTCTTAATTTGCAGATAAAGACGTCTATTATTTTGAGTTCAGGTTCATCAATGCCCCCATAAAGATGATTGAGAAACATCTCTTTGGTCAACGTAGAGCCTTTCCGCAAAGATAATAATTCTAAGATGGCATATTCTTTTCCGGTGAGACGGACAGGTCTGCCATCAATTTCTACGGTGCGTGCTTGCAAATTCACAACTAAACGCCCCGTGCGAATAATAGATTCCGCGTGCCCCTTGGAACGGCGGATAATGGCTTGAACGCGAGCAGTAAGCTCATTCTTATTAAAGGGTTTCGTAAGATAATCGTCGGCCCCAAATCCTAAGCCTTTAACCTTATCTGAAATCTCGCTTAAACCCGAAAGAATCAGTATGGGAGTTATAATGTGAGCTGCGCGTAGGCGTCTTAGGACTTCATATCCATCCATATCAGGTAACATAAGATCAAGGATAATGAGGTCATAGTCATAGAGCTTTCCGATCTCTAAACCATCCTCACCAAGATCAGTTGTATCAACAACGAACCCATCTGCACGTAATGTCAATTCAACAGCTTTTGCGATTGATGAATCGTCTTCTACTAGTAGAACGCGCATCGTTGTTTCCCCCCTGTAGACTTATTAAGATGTCACATTGTTCCTATGACATTAAGCTTTAATTCTTACCATTAAGCAAGATTTCAGTTAATTTTCAGTTAATTTTCTGCCGCACCAAAAAATATTTTTCTCAATTTCCCCTTTTATACCTAATACACTTCAAGACGCCTGGATTTCTGCGGGCTGTCGCCCTCGCAAGGACAAGTGAGGGACGTTTCCCACCGTCGTCTTCGCGAGCCCCCTTTGGATGCGTAGTGATCAAGAAATAAGGCATTTTCATTGGCAAAGGGTATAATTTGATTAAGTCATTAGATAATTCTGAAACCAATCTGTTGCCGCTTTTGCAACTTCTTCTAGTTTTCCTGGCTCGTCAAAGAGGTGGGTTGCTTCTGGAATAATCAGCAGTTGTTTTACGCAAATCAATTCTTCAAAAGCAGATTCATTCATCTGAATTACAAGATCATCTTGTCCCCCAACGATCAAAAGGGTAGGAGCTTGAACGTGCATTAGACCCTTTTCAGCCAAATCAGCCCTGCCACCCCGAGAAACAACGGCTTTGATTAACTCGCTGCGTTCTGCTGCCGCCAATAGAGCAGCAGCAGCACCTGTACTTGCTCCAAAATATCCAATGTTCAATCCTTTTGTTTCATTACACTCCATCAGCCAATCGCTAACTTCAATGAGACGACGCGTTAGCAAGGGTATATCAAAACGATATTCTGCTGTTATGAAGTCTATTGATTCTTCTTGCATGGTCAAGAGATCAAAGAGCAAAGTTGCAAGACCTGCTCGATTTAAAGTCTGTGCCACAAGTTGATTGCGAGGGCTCTTTCGACTACTCCCACTGCCGTGGACAAACACAACGATACCAGTCGCCCATTTAGGGATGTGCAAATCACCCTCTAATGTAACACTTTCAAGTGGAATCATGAGACTGTGCGTTTCAATTGGGTGTAGCATCGGCTTTTCTCTCCTCCTTTGCTCGCTTAAGCAAGCTATTAACTTCTTCATCAGAAACTTGTGGAAAGTTGCGATAAAAGGCACTCACAGCGTAGAAATCAACAGGCGTTTCTATACAGACAAGATCATCAACGATTTTGCTCAATGTCTCCACTGTATCATGGGGCCCCACGGGGACTGCCAGAATCAATTTAGACGGCTTCAGCTTCTTAATAGCCATCACGCCAGCTCGTGTTGTAATACCTGTCGCAATTCCATCATCCACAAGGATGACCGTTTTTCCAGTAAGGATCGGAAATTCTTCACCCTCCCGA
>DATKTE010000213.1:0-2992 GCA_035531295.1 Alphaproteobacteria bacterium | reverse complement strand
TTCTACATCAATAAATGCAGCTATGCCTCCAGCCTTTTGAACCTGTGCAATTGTGGAAAGCGAGATCATAGTTTTGCCCGATGCCTCCAATCCAGAGATTTCAATAATTCTTCCCTTAGGCATTCCGCCTACGCCAATTGCGCTGTCCAAACTGAGTGATCCAGTTGAGATTGACTCAACATTCATTTTGGCACCATCTCCACCACGGAATATTGATCCCTCTCCAAATAGCTTTTCAGCCGCGGTGACAATTTTATTTAATGCCTTGCGGTTATCACTCGTCTTTGCTTCTTCTACTTTTGCTTCTATTGCTTTTACTCTAACCTTTGATTCTTCTATCATTTTTTCCACCTTTTCTTCTATCTTTGGTGCATCTATAATTTCCATCACCTCTGCCACCACTTCTTCGCTGGGAACTATTCCTTCCTCCGCCTCTTCTTTTCTAACACTTTCAATAAATATTTTCATCTTAGCTTCATCTACGCTCTGTTCCGAGCTTTCTTCATTTGCTTTTATTTTTTTAGGTCTTCCCATTGTATGTTACTCCTTGTTTTTATTTGTCTTTGACGTTTTTTAGAAATTCACTGGAGTTATTCTCAAACTCACCATCAGCCTTTGGAACAGTCTTTTCAACAGATACAAAGCTTGAGGCATCTTGCTTTCTTTCTTGCATTGACTCGGGCTTCATTTTTTGAAGAAGCTTATCGTCAACCTTACTTAATAGTGGCTTATTAGGCATGAATTTATAATGAATATTTTGACGCTTGCAGACTTCCCAGTTATTAATATTTTCAGAAGCCAACTTAGCCTGAGCCTTATCATATCTGCCCTCAAGGCCAACTTTCCAACCTCTCTGAGTTGCCCCACATTTGAGACAATCCATAAGGGTTACTTCTTTTTTATTCTTACTGCAATAACCAATGCTATATCCATATTTTGCAACTTGCCCCAATGCTTTCTTGCTCAAAGTGGCATTTACCTTTTCCTGGTCTTTTTGAGCTTCTAACTCTTTCCACTCGGCATCAGGAATGAATATTTCCATTGGTTGTTTTAAAACTCTGCTTGCTACTTTAATAATCATTTATCGCTCTTTTTTTTTATCTAAACCAAGAATTTTCTCTATGTCTTTTTCGAGAGAGTCTATCTCGGCCCCAAAGGCCCAAACCATTTCGCCCTCTTCGCTCTCTTCAAGATTTTTATCAACCCAGTCGTTAACCTTTTCCGAAATAGATTTTATGGTATTTTCATCCCAGTCAAATCTGTCCTTCTCAGGCATCCACCACTGACCTTCTTTGATAAACTCTGGATTGTAAGTTACATCACCAGATTCGAGTCGTTCTAATTTAGAATAATAGATTCTATATTCTTTGGTTCCCCATTCAGACTCTTCTTCCTCACGTAGCTTTTTAAGGCCTTCAATGTCTGTGATGGTTTTTACTTTTTCACTAAAAGAAGTGGGCTTAGTAGGAATCTTAAATTGCTCTCTGGCATCAACATAAATCTCTAAATCAAAGATATACCAAGTTCTATCGAGGAATTCACAGACAAAAATACCGTCAATGTTTTCAACCCATTCTCTTTTGAAGCTAAATCCGGCCCCGCCTTTTGCTTCATGTGGGGTAGATTTATTAAGATTGAGCGGTCCGATTACTTTTTCTGCTTCTTCCTTTGGCATAAATGCAAAGTGCTGTTTGCATCTTTGATAAGAGAAGACCAGGAATTCATCGTTGGTAAAATCTATTTTATCCAACCATTCTTTCTGTATTACCAATTTATCATCGGCTTTACTGGTCTTTTTACATTCGAGCTGGAGGAAGATCCGAAGATCCTCCTTCCAGCTACGAACATCATGCTTACCAAGCTCCTGTTCGATCTGATCAGAAGCCCCACTAAGCGGGTTTCTCTCTGATTTCCATCCCTTTTTTATGAACCAGTTTCTAACTCTGTATTCATAATCTCTACCTATAACGTGGGCGTAAACCAAAAAGAATCGCCCCCTTTAGTCGTCCAGCCAGGATTCACTTGCGCTTTCTGCAGCCTTTACCGTTTCTGCTGGTGTGGCAGACGCAGAAGGTACAGTTTCACGCGGAGCTGATTCTGACTGAGGTGCTGTTTGTGCTGGCTCTACCGAAGCCTGTCTTTCAATTTCGTCCACGTTGAAAGAGGCATCACCGCCGCCAGTTCCATCTGCACCTACACCAAGGATTTGCTCCTTAATGCGGTCAATAGTCCATGGCTTAAGAAGCGGTGCAAAATCAATCTCATCATTATCAATGAGAACTTGATCTGATGCTAAGGTGTCTGCACTCAACTTCTGAGCAATCTGCAAAGTGTAGAGAGGGTTGCTTCCCGGTCTACGCTTTCTAAGGATCAAGTCATAATTGGTAAGTAGATTACTCTCGTCGCCAGACTTCGCGCGTTCATCCTTAAGGTCGGAAATAAACTCTTCAATAGCCTGACGAATTTGAGCACCAAATTCCCAAACTTTAAGAAGGCCGCTCTCGCGATCAATCACCTTGAGGTAGTATCTTGTTCTTGGCTTGTTGCCCTCAACTACCAATGGATCACCAGGACCCGGAGATTTCACGAAAACGTTCTTTCCGTTAATATCCTTTACATAGTGAACCTTAAAAGATTTACCAGCAAGGTCAGTAATTCTTAAATTATTGGTTCCTTCCTGTGGGTTCAAAAATGTTTTTTTATAATCAATTCTTGTGCCATTGGCACGGGGTTCGTTAAAATTAAAATCACTCGACATGTTTTTGTCCTCCTAGACAATTTACAGTTTACATTTAAACTTGTTTTATTTATACTTTGTTACTTTTTGTTACTTTTTGTTACTTTTTGTTACTACTTGCTAAAATCAATATCGGCAGAAGCCTCCTCTGCCAATCCATCTCCTTTTTTATTTAGTTCATGTGGTTCGTACCCTGACATCTTCTTTTCAGAAGAATCCATCTTCTCTCTTTCTTTGGCCCAGTAATGTGCGGCC